>NZ_CP017477.1:1222500-1522500 GCF_001761365.1 Polaribacter vadi
CTTTTTTCTAAGCAAAAAAAGCGAGTAGTGAAAGCTGGAAATAGCTCCTAATCAATAATGGCATCTTGGATAATTTGCTGGATTTCTGTTCTTATATTTTCTCTTACCAAACCTCTATTATTAGCAGTTGGGTAGGTTCTGTTAGATAGAAAAACATACACAATTTCAGTTTGTGGATCTGCCCAAGCATAAGTTCCTGTAAAACCAGAATGCCCAAAACTTTCGTCGGAAACACAACCACAAGTAGCTTTTACATCTGGATTTAATTGCGGTTTATCGAATCCTAAACCTCGTCTGTTATTTTTATCTGCATAATAACGTGCGTTAAAAGTATCTATAGTTTCTGCGTTTAAATAACGTCTGCCACCATAAAAACCTTTTTGTAAATACATTTGCATCATTTTTGCAACATCGTTTGCATTGGCAAATAAACCTGCATGACCACCAACTCCACCTAACATTGCTGCACCCATATCATGCACATAACCATGCACTAATTGATTGCGATAATAATCGTCTTTTTCTGAAGGTACAATTTCTGATTTATTAAATTTTTCGATGGGTAAATACGTCATTCTATCTGCACCTAAAGAGCTATAAAATTCTTTCTCTGCTAAAACGTTTAAAGGTTTTCCGTATTTTTCTTCTAAGGCTTCTTTGAATAAATAATACCCTAAGTCGCTATATTTATACCCTTCATTTTCTCTTTGATCTACTTCTTTGATGTATTTATAAATACTGTCTTTATAAGATTTTCTGATGTATAAATTCTCGGCAACTTTTACATTATAATCGCTACTACTTTGCGATTTATAATACGTACCAGAATTTTTATGTGTAATGCTATCTTGTGTTTTAATGTAAAAAGGAATCCAAGCTTTTAATTTTCCATAATGAGATAAAATTTCTTTCACAGAAACAGTTGCCTTATTAGTTTTTGCAAAACTTGGTAATATATCTTCTAAACTTGCAGTTAAGGGTATTTTTTGATCTTCAGAGGCTTTCATAATCATAGGTAAGGAAGCCAAAATTTTGGTTAAGGAAGCCAAATCATAAATGTCAGAATTTTTTACAGCTGTTTTTTTATCTGCTGTATGATATCCAAAACTTTTATTATAAATCACTTTCCCTTTTCTTGCCACCAAAACTTGAAAACCTGGTGCCATTTTTTTCTTTAAAACAATCTTTGAAATGGAATCAATTGCTGTTAATTTTTTTGATGACATATCAGCATCTTCAGGAATTGTATATTCTAACCTGCTTAAACTGTAGGTATCAATTCCATGCCCAACTTTAAATTCGTCGCCAATTGAAACTGGTAATTTTCCTTGTAAAATATAAGCGCCAAAAATGGCTTGCGCAGAAAGTTCTTGTGCTAATTTACTATTTTGATAAGACACAATTATCGCTTCGATATTTGTAAAACTTTTTAGTTGCAATAAACTATAAGGACTTGTAAAAACATCTAAAATAACATTTTTTTGTCTTGCAATTTCTTGCAACCACACCAATTCTTTTCCTTCAAACTTATAACTTTTCCAAGGATGATTATTCGATTTATGAAACCCAACAATTACTTGATTATAAGGTTTTAGTTTTGCTATCAAACCATCTAAATTGGAATCAGAAATAACATCAACTTTGGTGTAATTCTTTAACATATTTACAAAGTGTTCTCCAGAATCGTCTCCTAATTTTACGTAGGCAATTTTTTTAAGTTCTAAATTTGCTAATGGAATGTTTTTCTTTGCATCTTTTACTAGAGTTATAGAGTTTTTAACAAGTTTTCTATGTAAAAGTTCATCATCAATCGTATTTAAATCTTCTTGTAAATTCTCTAAAACAACAGGTTTATAGTTGTTTAAACCCATCCAATATTTAGCTTTTAAAATCTTTTTTACAGAAAAATTTAATTGTTCTTCGCTTAATGTTTTTAATGTAATTGCTTGCTTTAAAAGACGAACACTTGCAGGTATATCTTGTGGAATTAACAACATATCATTCCCAGCTTTTATGGCTGCTACATCAATTTCTGCAGAAGTTGCATAATTGGCTGCAGCTTTCATATTTAAACCATCAGTAATAATTAAACCATTAAAACCCAACTCATTTTGCAACAAATTAGTGACTACATTTTTTGATAATGAGGTTGGTAAATCTGTATTGGGTTCTAAACTTGGTATGTTTAAATGTGCAGTCATCACACTCCCAATTCCTGCATCAAATACTTTTCTGTAAGGATACAATTCAATGGAATCCAATCTTGCTTTATCAAAATTTAAAACAGGCAATGTGTAATGAGAATCTGATGCTGTATCTCCATGTCCTGGAAAATGTTTTGCATTTGCCATCACTCCATACTTTTGCATTCCTTGTGTAAAAGCAATTGCTTTTTGCGTTACATTTTCTTTACTTTCTCCAAAAGAACGATTTCCAATGATTGGATTTGCAGGGTTTGTATTAATATCTACAACTGGTGCAAAATTTATGTGAATCCCTAATCTTTTACAATGTTTTCCTAAATGTTCACCAAATTCTTTTACCAAAGAATCATTTTGAATGGCACCCAAAGTCATGTTCCAAGGAAATTTGTACGTGTTTTGCAAACGCATATCCAAACCCCATTCACCATCAAAACCAATCATTAACGGAATTTTAGAAAGCGATTGATAATGATTGTTTAATGCTGCTTGTTTTTCAGGAGTTCCTTGCATAAAAATTAAATTTCCAACGTGATATTTTTCAATCATTTGTGTAATAAAATATTCATGTTTTATATCCAAATTAGAATAGGCTTGCACCATAAATAACTGACCAATTTTTTCATCAATGGTCATGTTACTTAGAATACTATCTACCCAAACTTCCTGGGCTTTAGCATCTTTAGTTACTAAAGGATCTATGGTTTGAGCGTTAATAGTGTAACCAAAAGCGATTACTAAAAGTACTAATATTTCTTTTTTCATTATATTTTTTGAGTATTTTTTGGGCGTTTTAACAGGCTTTCCATTGTATCTTTTTAAAACGTCTTTACGAAGTTTACGTATTTGCAAACTGTGGAAATCTCTTATGTAAGAAGTAAGACATTTATTTAAAAACGTTTTAAAAAGGATGCCATTTCAATCCTTAACGCAACTTGTCAATAAGGGTATTTGCTATTTAAATCAATTGTTATACAAAAAAACGTTTGTGCCAACTTTGCTCTGCAGGAACTTCCCAATTGTTCTCAAAATCTTCTTTGGTTGTTACCAAATTATTAAAAACAATAGTTTCTGACGTTATTTTCTGCTCTTTTGCAAACTTTTGAAAATCGGCTAAAGTTACCAGATTAACATGCTCATTATCTTTAAAAGTAATGTTCATTTTATTCATTAAATCGATTCCTAACTCCTTTTCAATTTCTTGTACAAAACGAACAGAACTATCTATAGAACAACCAGAAACATTGTTAAAACTCTCATCTACTGCCAACACTAAAAATTGATTGTATTTTATAGTAAACGAGCCTTTTAAATCATCTCCATGCCTTGTCCAAGAATTGATAAACATTTCTGCTCTCGTAGAAATAAAATCTATTTCTTTATGTGTAAATTCTCTATTAGATTGATAAATCCAAACTCGGGAATTATCAGGTAATTTGTTATAATCTGTAAACATTGTTTTGTGAACTGTTTAAATTTGTAATTTTTTAATTGCGATGTTCTGCAACTGTTTCATTCGTTAATTTGTAAGTGTTAAAGAAATTGAAGGAGCATACTTTTTGTAAGATTTCACTTTACTGAATGCACATTTTTGCCAATTTCCTTTTACATAAAAATACAAATCATTTTCTTTCTTTTTTGGATATTTTGTAAATCCTACAACAGGTGAATACAAAACCTCACTATTTTCATCATTCTAATTTTACCATATTCATTAAAAGAAGTAAACACCTTTTCAAAGTCGATAAAAATCGTTTTAGCATTCCTTATTTCTTCATTTTTATCAAAAATTTAAATCTAAAAATGATAATATGTATTTACCTCAAATTAAATTTCTGTTGCAAAGCAGTTAGTTTATCAGCATCAGACATGGTGTCTTTTGGTGCAGACATTCTTTCTTTAATTCCTTTTAAAACCTTTTTTGTGTATAATGGAAAGTCTGCATTTTGAATCCAATTGTTATAACCAGGATTCTCTACAAACACTTCTTCAACTGTTCTTCCTTTGTATTTTCCGAAAGAAAAAATTTCTTGTTTATCATCATTCATCAAAATAAAACCAGCAAAATCGGCTCTTTCTCCATGTGTAGAATATTCGCTTAAAGCCTCTACAGTATTTCCAATATCTCCATATTTTTCAACTTGTGCCAACAAAATCTCATAGGTTGCGTTTGTATCAGCTTCTGCTCCATGAGCGCCTTCTAATTCTTTTCCGCAATAAAATTGATACCCAGCTCCTAATGTTCTTTGCTCCTTTTTATGGAAAATTACTTGCACATCAATTGCTTTTCTTCCATTCATATCAAAATCGATTCCAACTCGCATTAATTCTTCTGCCAATAAAGGAATATCGAATCTATTAGAATTAAAACCTGCTAAATCACAACCTGTAATCATTTTATTAATCTTGGCTGCTAATTCCTTAAAAGTTGGTTCTCCAGCTACTTTTTCATTCGTAATTCCATGAACTGCTGTAGATTCTGCAGGAATTTCTACTTCAGGATTTACCAACCATGTTTTACTCTCTTTATTCCCATTTGGAAACACTTTTAAAATAGATATTTCTACAATTCTATCTTTGGCTATATTTACACCTGTTGTTTCTAAATCGAAAAATACAATCGGCTGTTTTAATTTTAAATTCAAAATTTATTCTTTAAGGTTCTTGCTCAATTTTGAATTTTAAACTCAAAATTTTGAACAGTATTTAGTTTATTCGTTGTTTAATTGTGCTTTAAATTCTTCTACTTGCGCTTGAATATCTTCAGGTAAACTAGGTTCTTTAAAGTTATATTTTTCTAATTCTTCTAATAATATTTCTGCTAAAAGTAAACGAGCACTGGGTTTATCGTCTGCAGGAATTACAAACCAAGGTGCATTTTCTTGGGAGGTTCTATTCAGCAAATCTTCGTAACAAAATTGATATTTGTCCCAAAGTTTACGTTCTTTTAAATCGCCTTTAGAAAATTTCCAGTTTTTCTCTTGAATATTTAAACGTCTTAACAATCTGTTTTTTTGTTCATCCTTAGATAAATTTAAAAAGAATTTTAAAACGATGGTTCCGTTTTTAGCCAAATGATTTTCGAAATCATTAATTCGTTCCATTCTATCATGAAAAAAAGCATCATCTATATCGTCTAAAGATTTTACATCTGGAATGTTTTCGCCAAAAATATATTCAGGATGCACTCTTGTAACCAACACGTTTTCGTAATGTGTTCTATTAAAAACACCTATTTTTCCTTTTGGAGGCAAAGCAACATAATGTCTCCACATAAAATCGTGTTTCAGCTCCAACTCTGTTGGCACTTTAAAACTATGCACTTGCACACCTCTTGCATTTACGTCTTTAAAAACTTCACGAATTAAGCTATCTTTACCAGAAGTATCCATTCCTTGCAAACAAATTAACACACCATATTTGCCTTCTGCATACATAGTATCTTGCAAATCGCTTATTTTTCTTCGGATTTTTTTCAGTTTCTTTTTGGCATCATCTACAACTTCTTTAGTTGATAATTCTGCTAATTTTATTTGTGAAGAAACTCTATAGTCGTCTAAATTCATCATCCATCTTATTAAAGTTTAAAGATAGAAAATTTAGTGGATTTAACATTGGTTTTGGCTAGGCAATTATCATTTAAAATAATAATTTTTTCATAAAAAAAAGTTTAAATATTAACATTTAAAAGATGATAAAAACAGTTATTATTTAGTTCTAGTGATGAAATTAGTAAAATCAATAAAATTAAGGTTAATGAGTTTAAAAAAACTATTGCTTATTTTAGCACTTTAATTATGAAGTAGATGCCTAAAAAAGGAAAAGCAAAAAACACCGTCAACAAAGCAAAACATACTAGATTGATGAATCAAAAAATCAATAAAGTAAAGTTAGAAAAACAGCAAACGAAAGAGCGTTTAAAGGCCATTATTCTAAAAGCTAACGAAAAGAAAGACGAGGAATCATGAGTTTAAAATATTATGTTGGCGTTATTATTTCTACACCTTTGTTGCCAATTCTATTTTTACAGGGCAAAAAAATACGTAAAAATGTTCCCAGACTTCCTGAGGCTAGAAATCCAAAAGGGTATATAAAAACTGATTCAGAAAAAACATTAAAAATTTTAACGATTGGCGAGAGTACTATTGCTGGAATTGGCGTAGATTTTCATGAAAACGGATTTACAGGAGCACTTGCCAAAGAAATAGCAGTAAAAACAAACCATTCTATTTTATGGCGAGTGTATGCTAAAAGTGGCTATACAGCCAAAATGGTTAGAAAAAGACTAATTCCAAAAATTGAAGATTCTACTGCAGATATTATTGTTATTGGTTTGGGAGGAAATGATGCTTTTAAGTTAAATTCTCCAGATGTTTGGATGTTTCAAATTAACCTTTTAATTAAAACATTGAAAAGAAAATTCCCAAAAACACCTATTTACTTTACAAATATGCCTCCAATTAAAGAGTTTCCTGCATTTACACGCATCATAAAATGTGTGATTGGAAATTTGGTTGAAATTTTAGGAAACAAATTGTACAGAAAAACAAAAAACAAAGAAAATGTACATTATAATAAAGAAATTATAAATTTTGAAACTTGGAAAAAACGCTACAATTTAGAAGGTAATATTACTGATTTTTTCAGTGATGGTGTGCATCCATCAAAATTAACATATCAAATTTGGGGAAAAGATATGGCTACTTTTATTATGAATACAAAAAGTTTTATAGAATGAATTCAGAAGAAATCATACATCATTTTAATTTATCCGAACATCCTGAAGGTGGCTATTTTAAAGAAACTTATAGAAGCAAAGGAGAAATTTTATCTAAAGATTTAGGAGAAGATTTTAAAGGAAATAGAAACTATTGCACCAGTATTTATTTTCTATTGACTTCAGATAAATTCTCTGCTTTTCATAAAATTAGTCAAGATGAAATTTGGCATTTTTATACAGGCACAACTTTAAAATTACATTTGATTTCGCCTGAAGGAAACTATTCTTTTATACTTATTGGAAATGATTTTGCAAATGGCGAAATTCCACAATTTACGGTTCCTGCTCATTATTATTTTGGAGCAGAAGTTATCAAAAAAAATTCTTTTTCTTTTGTAGGTTGTACAGTTTCTCCTGGTTTTGATTTTAGAGATTTTGTCTTACCAAGTTATAATGAATTATCAAAAGAATTTCCAAAACATACACAAATTATTAAGGAATTAACGCATCATTAAGATGACGGTTTTTAAACTTTATGTCTAAAAAATAATCATTCTGGGTGCAGGAATTTCTGGAATTTATTTATTAAAAAACATGACTGCTGATGATTTTCGTGAACAATCAAACTTAATTTTCCTCTACATTATTTAATTTCCAAATAACAGGAAACTAGTAATTAACTTATTAAAATAAAAAGTTATAAATTATAATTTAAACGTACACCAGAAAAATAATTTATAGGATTTCCAGGATAATAATAACGAGGAGCTACACCTCCAAAACCAGTTGCATTAATTAATATTTGTGAAGCATATTTTTCATCAAAAATATTATTCAATCCAAAAAAGAGATTAAAATTTAAATCTGAGTTGATGTTTTTTGAATAACCTACTTTAAAATTTGTAATGTTATAAGCATCAGAATACAAACTATTACTATCTGTAATAGGCATTTTATCTACAAATTGATAATTTATATTTCCATAAAAACCTACCTTAGATGTAACATCGAAACCTACATTTAAAATTTGTTTTGGCACGCCTGTTAATTCATTTCCAGAAAAATTATTTTCACCATCAATAAATTCTTCAAATTTAAAATTATTAAGAGTATAGGATAAAAAAGGATGTATAGAAACCGTTTTATTTTTGAAAATGCTATAATCTAAACTCATTTCCAAACCATCATGTTTTGTGGCTCCAGCATTAATTCCAATAAATTCATCTTGGGCAGTTCTTTTAGAAACCACCAAGTTTTTTATATGCAATCGATATAAAGAAATTGCATAATTTAATTTATTTTCAAGAAAAGAACCTCTACTTCCCATCTCAAAATTCCAACCAGTTTCTGGTTTTAAATCTGTGTTTATCTGTCCATCAGGCAATAATGTTTCTGCTAATGAAATTGGCGAAAAACCATGACTGATACTTGAAAAAACACTTATATTATCAGCAACTACATGAGACAAACCAACTTTTGGAGAAAGAATTGCGTTGAAATTAAAATCACCTGATTGATCTGGATCATTTTGCGAAACCATAAAATTATCTTCTAAAGTATAAGAAGTCTGATTGAGATTTAACCCAACAGAAAAAGTAGTTTTTGAGGAAATTTCATAATCTGTTTCCAGAAATAGATTGTAATAAGTTCGATTCTCTTTAAAATTCGATAATTCTTTTCCTGAAACGCTTCCATTTCCTTCAGGAAAATTTTGGTACAAATTTTCGAAAGTTTTTACTTTATAGGTATCTTTAAATACTTCACCTCCAAAAGTAAAATTCATATTTTTATTGAATACTTTTTTGGTTCCTACAACTCTACTTCTAGCACCAACAGCAAAACTATTTTCTTGCAAAACGTTAAAAGGTCTTGGTTCTAAAGCATCTCTAAAAGAGGTAAAAACGCTTGTAACTTGCTCTAAATTATCATTTATTTTATAGGTCCAAGTAACTCCCAAAATACCACGATTTGCATCTTCAAATCCTTTAGATTGTTGCCAAGTAAATGCAGCTTTTGCTGGATTGTTTCTAAAATCATCTTCGTTTATAGAACTAGGAATAAACGCCTTCAAATCTACATAACTTGCTAAAACTGTAAGTTCATTTTTTTGGTTGATGTAATGATTGGAATTAATTGTAAAAGTCTGCCTGTTATATTCATTATTATTTCTAAATCCATCACTTTTAGTATCACTAAAAAGCGCTCTAACACTGTTGTTTTTAAAACCAAGATTCAAATTAACAATTCCTTTTACCAAGCCAAAATCACCTATAGAAAACTCAGTTGCAATATTAGAATCTTGAAAATAGGAACTTTGTGGTTTTAGCAAAATTGTACCTCCTAAACCTGCTCCATAACTGCTAGACGTTGCTCCTTTTTCTATTTCGAAGGAAGCAATACTTGCTAATTCAAAATCTTCAATCGTGGTTTCTCCACTTCCATTTGTTAAGGGAATATCTTTAAAATAAGCTCTAATTTTTGAGGTTCCAAAAAGATTTCTTGAACCAATTCCTCTAATGGTTATTCTATTTGTATTTAAAGAACCACTTTGCATAAAAATACCTGGCACTCTATTTAATATTGGAGCAAAATCTGTTGTATTTGAACGCTCAATATCTTTTGTATTTACAACTTGAATAGTAGTTGTAGCTTTTTTTAATTTTCTTGGTAAGTGATTGCTATTGATGATAATTTCATTCAAAACGAAAGCACTATTTTCTAATTGAACAATTCTAAAAGAAGCATCAGAAATATTAATTTCTTTATCAACAAAACCTAATTTTTGAAATGTATATACACCAAAAACATCAACTTTAAAAAAACCTTTTCCATTAGAAAAAATAGTATCCTTTGTTTTTAAATTGATAATTTGAACATTCTCTAATTCAAAACCATTTTCAAGATTTACAATTTTACCAGTAAAATTGTTCTGAGCAAAACCAAAAAAGGAAAAACATAAAAAGAAGATAAATACATTTATATTTTTTGTCATTTTTAAAAACATTTTTTGAAAGATAAACAGCAAATCTATAACATATAAAGTTTAAGTAAAAAAAGCAGCTTTAAATATTTTTACAAACAAAAAAAATCTCGATTATCTCGAGATTTTAAATACTATTTTTTAAATTTTATTGATCAATAGAACCCAAAACACGTTTCATAAATGTATTTAAGGCTTCCTTTTTTGGTGTGCCTTCTTTAACCATTTTATCAACTTCTACAGCTCCATACATATTAGAAATTAACTCGCCAATAACATCTAATTCTTCATCTTTTAAAGACGGAACTTCTGTTAAAGCTTCTAATGTTTCAATGGTTTCTAAAATATAATCTTGATCGTTTTCTTCGATAAAATTAGTAAGATGTTTTATAACTGGTAACTTCATAATTGCTTTATGTAAAAAATATTAAAAGAAATTTATAGCTTAAATTTATTCAATTTCTGCAATTAAATCTTTTAGAACATCAAACTTATTCGTTTGTGTTTGATTTTTCTTTTCTCCACCAACAAAAGTTGCAAAAGTTGGCAAGTTGCTAACATCTGCTAACTTTCTACTTTCTGGAAACTTTTCTGCATCAACAATTACAAATTTTATTTCGTCTAATTCTGTTGCCAATTTTTTAAATTTTGGCTTCATAATTCTACAGTTTCCACACCAAGTTGCAGAATATTGTACTACAACTTTTTCATTACCTTCAACAATTATCTTTAAATTATCTTCTGTTAATTCTTGTACCATAATAATTTTATTTTTTTAAATTATGAATTACGAATATTAAATTCGTAATTCATAATTTGTGTTTAATTTTTAATGAACAGCTAAATATTCTTTAGTACCCTTTGCGTTTGCTTGCATTGCTTCTTTACCTTCTTCCCAATTTGCAGGACAGACTTCTCCATTTTTTTGAACATGAGAATAGGCATCAATTAAACGTAAAAATTCATTTACATTTCTACCAACTGGCATATGATTAACACCCTCATGAAAAACCGTTCCTTCTTCGTCAATTAAATAAGTAGCTCTATAGGTTACGTTATCTCCTTCAACTTGAATAGTTTGAGAAGTTTCATCAAAAGTTTCGTTTGTAATATCTAAAATACCTAAAATTGATGATAAGTTTCTATTTGAATCTGCTAAAATTGGGTATGTTACACCTTCAATTCCTCCATTATCTTTAGACGTACTTAACCAAGCAAAATGTACTTCAGGAGTATCACAAGAAGCTCCAATAACTAATGTGTTTCTTTTTTCGAACTCACCTAAAGCTGCTTGAAAAGCGTGTAATTCTGTTGGGCAAACAAATGTAAAATCTTTTGGATACCAGAATAACAAAACTTTCTTTTTGCTCTTTACTGCTTCTTCCAATACATTTAATTTAAATGTATCACCCATTTCATTCATTGCATCTACGTTTAAATTTGGGAATTTTTTTCCAACTAATGTTGCCATTTTATTTTTAATTTTAATGTTAAATATTCTATTTTTAAGTTGGCAAATATACATTTACCATAGAGTCTGTAACGCCTTCCTAAATTATATTTTTTATATTATAATAAGATTTATTTATACCTTATTTAATAACAACTAAAATTGCATTTTATTCAAAAAAACAAACTTTCATTGAATAAAAAAACCATAGCTTAAATCTATTTCAATATAAAAAATATAGATAAAAATTATCGAAAATAAAATTGTAGTTTTGAACTGTACTAATTTTAAAACTAAATTAAATGGAAAGTAATTCTCATTCAAGTGCTCCTCAAGGTAAAAATTTTGACATTAATGAAAGTTCTGCAAAATGTCCTTTTTTGAGTGGTACTGTTAAACAAACATCTGGTGGTGGAGTAAAAAATCGAGATTGGTGGCCAAACGAATTAAAGCTAAATATTTTAAGACAAAATGCCACAAAATCTAATCCGATGGGAGAAGACTTTGATTACGCAGAAGCATTTAAATCTTTAGATTATAATGCATTAAAAAAAGAACTTACAGAGTTTATGACAGATTCTCAAGATTGGTGGCCAGCAGATTATGGGCATTATGGAGGATTAATGATACGTATGGCTTGGCATAGTGCTGGTACTTATAGAGTTGGTGATGGACGAGGTGGAGCTGGTGCTGGTAACCAAAGATTTGCGCCTATTAACAGTTGGCCAGATAATGGTAATTTAGATAAAGCTAGATTGTTATTGTGGCCAATCAAACAAAAATATGGAAACAAAATTTCGTGGGCAGATTTAATGATTCTTGCAGGAAACTGTGCTCTAGAATCTATGGGATTCCCAACTTTTGGTTTTGCTGGAGGACGTGCTGATGTATGGGAACCAGAACAAGATATTTATTGGGGAAGTGAAACAGAATGGGGAGCAAATGAAGAAAGATATGAAGATGGAGATTTAGAAGATCCTTTAGCTGCAGTTATGATGGGGTGGATTTATGTAAATCCAGAAGGCCCTAATGGTAATCCAGACCCAATGGGCTCTGCTCATGATGTTAGAGAAACTTTTGGCAGAATGGCTATGAATGATGAAGAAACTGTAGCTTTAATTGCTGGGGGTCATACTTTTGGTAAAGCTCATGGTGCAGCAGATCCTGCAAAATATGTTGGTGTAGAACCACATGGTGCTTCTATTGAGGAAATGAGTACTGGTTGGAAAAATGCTTATGGTACTGGAGTTTTAGATGATACTATTACAAGTGGAATTGAAGGTGCTTGGACTCCAAACCCAATACGTTGGGACGCAGATTATTTTGATGTTTTATTAAATTATGATTGGGAATTAACGAAAAGTCCTGCAGGTGCTTTCCAATGGAAACCAACAGAAGCATCTAATGCTAAAAGAGCTCCAAAAGCTGGTGATGCTAATGGTAGACAGGATTTAATGATGACAACTGCAGATATTGCTTTAAAAACAGATCCTGCATATTTAGAGATTTCTAAACGTTTTCATGCAGATCATAAAGCTTTCGAAGATGCATTCTCTCGTGCTTGGTATAAATTAACGCATCGTGATTTAGGACCAACTTCTCGTTATTTAGGTCCAGAAGTACCTCAAGAGGAATTATTATGGCAAGATCCAATTCCTGCTGTAGATTATACATTAAGTGATGCTGATATTGCTACATTAAAAGATATGATTTCTCGTTCTGGTTTAACTATTTCTCAACTAGTAACTACTGCTTGGGCATCTGCATCTACATTTAGAGGTTCAGATAATAGAGGTGGTGCAAATGGATCACGTATTAGATTAGAACCTCAAAGAAGCTGGGAAGTAAACAATCCTGCTGAATTAAATAAAGTATTAAAAGTTTTAGAAGATATTCAAAGTGATTTTAGCGGAGATGTTTCTATAGCCGATTTAATAGTGCTTGCTGGTAATGTTGGTGTAGAAAAAGCATTAAGTAATGCTGGTTATAATCAAACTCTTGAATTTACGCAAGGAAGAGGTGATGCTACACAAGAGCAAACTGATATTGAACAATTTAATTATTTAGAGCCTTTAGCAGACGGCTTTAGAAATTATATTAAATCTGATTTAAAAATTGCTGCAGAAGATTTACTAGTAGACAAAGCAAACTTATTAACGCTATCTGTTCCTGAATTAACAGTTTTAGTTGGTGGTTTAAGAGTATTAGGCGCTAATTATGATGGCTCTAAACATGGTGTGTTTACAGATAATGTGGGTACTTTAACAAACGATTTCTTTAGAAACATTTTAGATTTTACTTATACTTGGAAAGCAACTTCTGATGATGATAGGTATTTTGAAGGTAGTAATCGTAATACAGGTGAAGCTAAATTTACAGGAACTCGTGCCGATTTAATTTTTGGTTCTAATACAGAACTAAGAGCTATTGCAGAAGTTTATGGGGCAAATGATGGGCAAGATCGTTTTGTAAAAGATTTTGTTGCTGCTTGGACTAAAGTGATGAATTTAGATCGTTTTGATTTAAAATAATTAATACAATAAATTTAAAGGATAAACTTTTTTTGAAAGTTTATCCTTTTTTTAAAAAATACAATAAAATGAATGTTATTAGCTCTTTTTTTGATGCCATACAATCTGTAAACATCAACTTAATAGAAACCCTTTTAAAGAAGTTTCCGAACTTAGCAAACGCTAAAGATAAAAGAGGGTTTACTCCGTTAGTTTTTGCTACTTATTTTGATAAAAAAGAAATTGCAGAAACGTTAATTAAAAATAAGGCCAATGTAAACCATAAAGATGCTAAAGGAAACACAGCATTACTAGGTGTTGCTTTTAAAGGAAATATAGATATAGCATTACTTTTACTAAATAATGGCGCCAATATTAATGCACAAAATAATCTTGGTTATACTGCTTTAATTTTTGCAACTTTATACAATCAAACTAAAATGGTTGAGTTTTTATTAAATCAAAATGCTGATATAACATTAAAAGACGAAGAAAACAAAACAGCTTTAGATCATGCTATTTCTAAAGATTTTAAAGAAATAATTACTTTATTAAACAGCAAAAAACTACTTACTAGCAAATAGCTTAATATCGTTTGCAGAAACCTCTTTTTCTCCTAAAATCATTAAACGTTCTATAACGTTTCTTAGCTCTCTAATATTTCCAGTCCAATCGTATTCTTTTAATAAATTTATAGCATCATTAGAAAACAATTTCTTAGGAATTCCTTGTTCATCAGAAATTTTAGAAGTAAAATAATCTACCAACAAAGGAATATCTTCTCGACGTTCATTTAAAGCAGGAACTTTTATTAAAATAACAGCCAATCTGTGATACAAATCTTCTCGAAAACGCCCTTCTGAAATCTCTTTTTTTAAATCTTTATTAGTTGCTGCAACTACTCTTACATTTACTTTAATATCTTTATCAGAACCAACTCTAGATATTCTACTCTCTTGCAAAGCACGTAAAACTTTTGCTTGTGCAGAAAGACTCATATCACCAATTTCATCTAAAAAAATAGTACCACCATTTGCAGCTTCAAATTTCCCTGCTCTGTCTTTATTTGCACCTGTAAAAGAACCTTTTACATGGCCAAAAAGTTCGCTTTCTATTAATTCTGACGGAATTGCAGCACAATTTACTTCAATCATAGAGGCTTTAGACCTGTCTGATTTTTCATGTAACCAATGAGCGACCAACTCTTTACCTGTTCCATTAGAGCCTGTAATTAAAACTCTTGCGTCTGTAGCTGCAACTTTTTCTATAATTTCTTTAATATGATTGATTTCTTGACTCTTACCAATCATTTCGTAGTTTTTGCTAACTTTTTTCTTTAATCTTTTATTTTCAACAATCAGTACTTTTTTATCCAAAGCATTTCTTACCGTATTTAAAAGTCGGTTTAAATCTGGTGGTTTAGAAATATAATCGAAAGCACCTAAACGCATTGTGTTTACAGCTGTATCTAAATCTCCATGCCCAGAAATCATAACAATCGGAATTTCTGGTTTTATTTTTTTAGCCTTTTCTAACACCTCAACACCATCCATTTTTGGCATTTTTATATCGCATAAAACTAAATCATAATCATTATCTTTAATCATTTCTATACCCAACAAACCATCTTCTGCTTCTTCTACATTATAAGATTCATTTTCTTCAGAAATAATTTTCTTTAAAACTCTCCTAATTGCTGCTTCGTCTTCTATTATTAATATTTTTGACATTATAATCTGAATTTAATTCCTGTTCTTAAATAAAATGCATTTACATCATCTAAAGTAAATACATTTTCTCTATCTGCATTTCTTAATACGTTATTTAATCTTAAAGTATAGCCAGCATATGAATACAAAACAAGGTATTTAGATAATGAATATTCATACCCTAAACCTCCAACAATTAATGACAAAGAAATATTATCTACCTGCTTTCCTTGAATTGAAGTTGGTCTTTGCATGTGTGCATAATAACCATCTAAACCAACAAAAGCTTGTAAATTTTTCTTTTCATCAAACCTGTATTTTACATTCATTTTTGGAACACCAACTGTGTAAGACCAATTTTCGTTTATTTCACTAAAATAGCTAATTAATGGCAAAGGAAATGGAATTCCTGCTGTTGTATTGTATGTTAAACCTAAAATAAGTCTATATGGTTTTCTAACTGTTGTTATTTTTGTTTTATCTTTTATAAAGAAAATTCCACCATTCAAAAACAAATCTTCACTGGTAATTTTACCATTTAAAGTTGATGCTAATCTTGGAGAAATAGTATAAGCCACTCGCCAAATATCATTTAATTTATGAGTGTAGGCTAAATTTAGATCGATAACAGTTACTTTTTCTAAAGAACTTGTATCAAAGGGATATGAATCATTTAAATTTAAAAAGATATGATTATACTCTGCACCAATTACAAAATAAGTATCCTCTTTTATTTTAATAGGATAATTTACTAAAGCTCTAATTCTTGTATACTGATCTTCTGATTTATTTTTTGGGATAAATGAATATTCCAATCTTGCCAAATCTGTTAACTGTGCATTAGACAAAAAACTAATCAATAAAAATTGAAACAAAAAAAACTTCTTCATGTTTTAAAATTTAATTATTCCTTAGTAGTATTTTCTATCTTTTCGAATTGTATTCCTGGTTTTGCATTCGTAAAAACGTGCACATCTCTTTGTGGAAAAGGAATGGTAACGTTATTTTCTCTAAAAGCTTTATCGATTGCAAAACGTAAATCGCTTTTTACAAATCGAGCTTCAAAACTATCATTTAAAGAAAAAGCTAATCTAAAATTTAAAGAACTATCAGCAAAATCTGTAAATAAAACTCCAGGTTCTGGAATTTTCAATATTTTATCATTCTTTTGAGCAATATCAATTAAAAGTTCTCTGACCAATTCCACATCACTTCCATAAGCAACACCAACATCTACATACTCTCGAGTTTCTGTTCCGTTTTCGGTCCAATTAAATAAAATATTGGTTAAATATAAATGATTAGGAATCACCAAAACCCTATTATCAATAGTAACTGCTCTTGTTGTTCGTAAACGGATATCTAAAACTCTTCCTATTTTTCCTTCCAATTCAATAATATCTCCTGCATGTACAGATTGGTCAACTAAGATAAATATGCCTGAAAGTATATCTTGAAAAAGCGTTTGCAAAGCCAAACCAACACCAATTAATAGTGCTGCAGATGCTGCAAAAACGGCTGTAACATTTACGCCAGAAGCATTCATAGCAACCAAAAAGATAATGAGAAACACAAACCATCTTATATAACCGAAAACTGTTACAAATTTCTGCTTATCATTTAAAGACATTTTTCTAGTAGTAAACCTTCTTACTAACTTTAATATAAAAGAAGTAATAATTAGAGCTACAACAACAAATATTAAGCCTTTAACTGTAATACTTATATCATCTGATAATACGAATTTATGATCTAATATAGATGTTGTTTCATCTACAATAGTGTCTTTAACTTTCTCTAAAGTATCTTGCATTTTAACCTTTATATTTTAACCATTTATACAAATCTTTATATGTTGGCTTTTTCCCATACATTAAAATACCAACTCTATATATTTTAGCTGCTAACCAAACCATAAATAAGAATGTAATTACTAATAAAAGCATAGAAATTGCCAATTCTACCCAAGTAACTCCAAAAGGAACTCTCATTAACATTACAATTGGACTTGTTAAAGGAATGTAAGAAAATGCTACAGCAATGGGTCCATGAGGATCGTTAATTACAGTTGCAAAACCAACATAAACTGCTAAAATTAAAGGCAACATAATAGGCAACATAAATTGTTGCGTATCTGTTTCATTATCTACAGCTGCACCAATAGCTGCAAAAAGCGAGCTATATAACATAAAACCACCTAAAAAATAAAAGATAAATAGGACAAACATTTTTAAAATCGGCAAACCTAAAATTTCTTGCACTATCAATTGCATTTTATTTGGGTCTGCAGCTTGTTTTGCTGCTTCTAATTGTTCAGCAGATAAATTAGCGGTTTGCATCTCTGTCATATCAATTCCAAAAAAAGCTGTTAATGCTGTTGATATAACAAATAAAAGTATTCCCCAAATTAAGAATTGTAACAACCCTGCAGAACCATTTCCAATAATTTTACCCAACATTAATTGAAAGGGTTTTACTGATGACACTATAATTTCTATAATTCTACTTGTTTTTTCTTCAATAACACTTCTCATTACAGAGGTTCCGTAAATCATTACAAACATCATTAATAAATAACCTGCAATTGCACCTACCATTATTTTAATCCAATTTTTCATCTTTGATGATTCCTCACCAGAAAAATTGTACATTTTTATTTCAGATTGAATTTTAGAAGCATTTATCTTCTCTAAGTCAATACCAAAGTAATTCAGCTTTTCGTTTCCTAATTTTCGCTCAATTTTACTTTCTAAAGAATTGATAATAGACATTGATGGAGATTCTTTTGAGTAAAACTCAATAGAATTTGCCAAAATTTCTAAGCTATCTTTTTTCGGAATTATTAAAGCTCCATAATAATCACCATTTTCTACTTTCTTTTTTGTTTCCTCAATTCCTAAATTTGTAAAATCTTCATAATATACTGTTTTTGTATCTTTAAAATCGTCTTTGGTAAACAACGTAGAATTATCAACATAAACAATTTTCTTTACTTTTTCGTCGTTCTTTTTCATCAGAAAAAAAACTAAAAACCCTACACCAACCATTAATAACGGACTTAAAAAAGTCATTATTAAAAACGATTTATTACGAACTTTTGCAATAAATTCTCTTTGTATAATTAGTTTTAACTTGCTCATTTTCTTAACTGTTTTTATTTATTGCTTGAATAAAAATATCGTTTGCACTTGGTATTAACTCCACAAAATGTTGCACTTCTCCCCTAGTTGTTAAAAAGGATAATAATTCGTTTGCAGTATTTGTGCTTTTTAATTTTACATTTAATGTTAATTCTTCGCCTAACAATTTAAAGTCTGCTGGTAAAACATCAAAGTTTTGTCTTAAAGCAACTTCCACTTCTTTTGGGTTTGCTGTATGTAAACCTACTTGAAACGTATTTGTTCTAAATTCTCTTTTGATGTCGTTTAACTTTCCGTCTAAAATTTTGTTAGATTTATCGATTAACGCTATTTCATCACACATTTCCTCTACAGATTCCATTCTATGTGTTGAAAAAATAATGGTAGCTCCTTCATCTCTTAACTGTAAAATTTCTTTCGCAATTAATTGAGCATTTATAGGATCGAAACCAGAAAATGGTTCATCAAAAATTAATAATTTAGGATTGTGCATTACAGTTACAATAAACTGCACTTTTTGCGCCATTCCTTTTGATAGTTCTTCTATTTTCTTATTCCACCAAGCCATAATATCGAATTTTTCGAACCAATATGTTAGGCGTTTTTTAGCTTCAGATTTACTCAAACCTTTCAATTGTGCCAAATACAAAGCTTGCTCACCAACTTTCATCGATTTATATAAACCTCGTTCTTCTGGTAAATAACCAATATCTGCAGTGTGTTTTGGAGATAAAACTTCACCATCCAAGTAAACAGATCCAGAATCTGCCATTGTTATTTGGTTGATAATTCTAATTAACGAAGTTTTTCCTGCTCCATTTGGTCCTAACAAACCATAAACACTTCCTTTAGGAATATGGATAGAAACATCATTCAATGCTCTGAAATCTCCATAATTTTTTACTATATTATTGATTTCTAACAAATTACTCATTTTTTCAAGTTGATTTTTATGAAATTAGAACTATTACAAACTTACATATTTTAATTAGTAACCAAAACACACAAATTGTTACATTTAAAATAATTGTTAAATTTTACTATGCACGCATAACTTTTTTATAATTTACTATGCATGCATAGTAAATTTTTATATCTTTGACACAATGGATAAGAATATTTCAATCGATCATCAATTAAGAGCAACTTGGCAAGCTGTTGCAAAGATGTATAATGAGCAAGCAACAAACCACAATAGCACAATGTCTATGGCATTTGTATTGTTAACTATTGATAAAGAAAAAGGAACACCAAGCACATCATTAGGACCTTTAATGGGCATGGAACCTACAAGTCTTTCAAGAATTTTAAAATCGATGGAAGAAAAAGGTGCCATTTCTAGAGAAAAAAATCCTGATGATGGCAGAAGTGTTATTATAAAATTGACGGATTATGGTTTAGAAATGCGAAAATTTTCTAAAAACCATGTATATCAATTTAACAATGTTGTTAGAGAATATGTTTCTGAAGATGAATTGAATTCATTTTTTAAAGTGATGACAACTATCAATAAATTAATTGCAGAAAAGAAAATTTTTGAAACTGCCAATCAAGATAAATAAAAAGTAAAACTAATCATAATAGTGAAGTAAAACTTAATCATGAAATTGGAATAAGTTTTTAAAATCATTAATCAAATAATTAAAAAAATGACAAGAAGAATTAAAAAAGTAGCAATTATAGGTTCTGGTATTATGGGATCTGGTATTGCATGTCACTTTGCTAATATTGGTGTGGAAGTTCTTTTGTTGGATATTATTCCAAGAGAATTATCAGACAAAGAAAAAGCAAAGGGACTTACATTAGAAGACAAAGTGGTTCGTAATCGTTTAGTAAATGATGCTTTAACAGCTTCTTTAAAATCGAAACCTTCTCCTATATATAGTACAAAATTTGCAGAAAGAATTACCACTGGTAATATTGATGATGATTTACATTTAATTAAAAATGTAGATTGGGTGATGGAAGTTGTTGTAGAACGCTTGGACATTAAAAAATCAGTTTTTGAAAAAATTGAAAAATTTAGAACTCCAGGAACGTTAATTACTTCAAATACTTCTGGTATTCCAATAAAGTTTATGAATGAAGGAAGAAGTGAAGATTTTCAGCAACATTTTGCAGTAACTCACTTTTTTAATCCACCAAGATATTTAAAACTTTTTGAAGTAGTTCCAGGACCAAACTGTAAACAAGAAGTTACAGATTTCTTAATGATGTATGGTGATAAATTTTTAGGTAAAACTTCAGTTTTAGCTAAAGATACTCCTGCTTTTATTGGAAACAGAATTGGTATTTTCGGTATTATGAGTTTATTCCACGTTGTTAAAGAAATGGGATTAACTGTAGAGGAAGTAGACAAGTTAACTGGACCTGTAATTGGTCGTCCAAAATCTGCAACTTTTAGAACTATTGATGTTGTTGGTTTAGACACTTTAGTACACACTGCAAATGGTGTAAAAGACAATTGCCCAGAAGATGAAATGAGAGAGCAATTTGTAATTCCTGATTTTGTAAATCATATGATGGAACACAAAATGTTAGGAAGTAAAACTGGCAAAGGTTTTTACAAAATGACAAAAGACGCTAATGGTAAAAGAAACATTTTAACATTAGATTTAAATACACTAGAATACAGAGAGAAAAAATCAGCAAAATTTGCAACGTTAGAATTAACAAAAACAATTGATAATGTTGCTGATAGATTCAAAGTTTTAGTTGCAGGAAAGGACAAAGCTGGTGAGTTTTATAGAAAATCGTTTGCAGCAATGTTTGCTTACGTTCAAAATAGAATTCCAGAAATCTCTGACGAATTATACAGAATTGATGATGGCTTAAGAGCTGGTTTTGGTTGGGAACATGGACCATTCCAAATTTGGGATGCAATTGGTGTTGCCAAAGGTGTTGAGATTATGAAAGCTGAAGGACATGCAATTGCTCCTTGGGTTTCTGAAATGTTGCTAAATAATAATGACTCTTTTTATACAGTAAAAGAAGGAGCTACTCATTATTATGACATCGTTACAAAAACACAAACTAAAAAACCAGGCCAAGATTCATTTATCATTTTAGATAACATTAGAAAATCAAATCAAGTTTGGAAAAACTCTGGTGCAGTAATTGAAGATTTAGGTGATGGAATTTTAAATTTAGAATTTCAATCTAAAATGAACACCATTGGTGGTGATGTTTTAGCTGCAGTTAACAAAGCAATTGATTTAGCTGAAAAAGATTTCCAAGGATTAGTTGTTGGCAATCAAGCAGCAAATTTTTCTGTAGGTGCTAATATTGGAATGATTTTTATGATGGCTGCAGAGCAGGAATATGATGAGTTAAATATGGCTATCAAATATTTTCAAGACACTATGATGCGCATGCGTTATTCTGCTATACCAACTATTTCTGCTCCTCATGGAATGGCTTTAGGTGGTGGATGTGAAATTTCTTTACATGCAGATAAAGTAGTTGCAGCAGCAGAAACTTATATGGGTCTTGTAGAATTTGGAGTTGGTGTAATTCCTGGTGGAGGTGGTTCTAAAGAAATGGCTTTACGTGCTTCTGATACTTTTAAAAAGGGCGATGTTCAATTAAATGTTTTACAAGAATATTTCTTAACGATTGGAATGGCAAAAGTAGCTACCTCTGCTTATGAAGCATTCGATTTAGGATTACTTCAAAAAGGAAAAGATGTTGTTGTGGTAAATAAAGACAGACAAATTGCAGAAGCTAAAAAGCACGCAGTTTTAATGGCAGAAGCAGGTTATACTCAACCAGCTTTAAGAAGTGATGTTTTAGTTTTAGGAAAACAAGCTTTAGGTGCTTTTATGGTGGCTACAGATTCTATGCAAGCAAGTCGTTTTATTTCCGAACATGATCAAAAAATTGCAAACAAATTAGCCTATGTAATGGCTGGTGGAGATTTGTCTGAACCAACAAAAGTTTCTGAGCAATATCTTTTAGATTTAGAAAGAGAAGCTTTTTTAAGTTTATGTACAGAAAGAAAAACTTTAGAGCGTATTCAACATATGTTAAAAACAGGAAAACCATTACGTAACTAAAATTACTTGGCTATTTACCTTTAGCTATTTGCTATTGGTAAATAAATATTAACAAATGCTAAAAGCCAAAAGCGATTAGCTAAAAGCTAAAAACAAAATGAAAACAGCATATATAGTACAAGGATATAGAACAGCAGTAACAAAATCAAAAAAAGGTGCTTTTAGGTTTAAAAGAGCTGATGAATTGGCTGCAGAAACTATTCAGCATTTAATGAAGAATTTACCTGAATTCGATAAAAAAAGAATCGATGATGTTATTGTAGGAAATGCAATGCCAGAAGGTTCTCAAGGTTTAAACATGGCACGTTTAATCTCATTAATGGGATTAGAAATCGATGAAGTTCCTGGAGTAACCGTAAATCGTTTCTGTTCTTCAGGTTTAGAAACCATTGGAATGGCAGTTGCAAAAATTCAATCTGGAATGGCAGAATGTATTATTGCTGGTGGAGCAGAAAGCATGAGTTCTGTACCAATGACAGGTTTTAAACCAGAATTAAATTATGATACAGTTGCTGCTGGTCATGCAGATTATTACTGGGGAATGGGAAATACAGCAGAAGCTGTAGCAGATCAATTTAATGTTTCTAGAAAAGATCAAGATGAATTTGCATTAAATTCTCATTTAAAAGCATTAAAAGCGCAAGAAGAAAATCGTTTTCAAGATCAAATAGTTCCTATTGAAGTTGAAGAGACTTATGTAAATGAAGAAGGTAAAAAAGCAACAAGAAAGTATACAGTAACTAAAGATGAAGGACCTAGAAAAGGTTCAAACATTGAAGGTTTAGAACGCTTACGACCTGTTTTTGCAACAAACGGATCTGTAACTGCAGGTAATTCATCTCAAACTAGTGATGGTGCTGCTTTTGTGATGGTGATGAGCGAAGATATGGTGAAGGAATTAAATATTAAACCAATTGCAAGAATGGTAAGTTATGCTGCTGCTGGTGTTCCTCCAAGAATTATGGGAATAGGTCCAGTTGTTGCGATTCCAAAAGCATTAAAACAAGCAGGTTTAAAACAAGAAGATATCAGTTTAATTGAATTAAATGAAGCTTTTGCTTCTCAATCTTTAGCTGTAATTCGTGAATTAGGTTTAAATGCAGATATCATCAATGTAAATGGTGGTGCAATTGCATTAGGACATCCTTTAGGTTGTACAGGAGCAAAATTATCTGTTCAGCTTTTTGATGAAATGCGCAAACGTAACATGCAAGGAAAATACGGAATGGTAACAATGTGTGTAGGAACAGGTCAAGGTGCTGCAGGTATTTTTGAATTCCTTAATTAAAATTAAAGACAATAAATTATTATAAAGTTATGAGTACTGAAACTACAAATAAAGAAATTTTAAGAGGAGGACAATTCCTAGTGAAAGAAACAAAGTGCGAAGACATATTTACTCCTGAAGATTTTTCTGAAGAGCAAGTAATGATGAAAGAAGCTGTAAAGGAATTTACAGAACGTGAAATTATAGCACACAGAGATCGTTTTGAAGCAAAAGATTATGCTTTAACAGAAGAAGTAATGAAAAAAGCTGGTGAACTTGGTTTTTTAGGTGTTGCTGTTCCTGAAGAGTATGGAGGAATGGGAATGGGTTTTGTATCAACCATGATTACTTGCGAATATATTTCTAGTGGAAATGGTTCTTTAAGTACTGCTTTTGGTGCACATACAGGAATTGGTACAATGCCAATCACTTTATATGGAACTGAAGAACAAAAACAAAAATATGTACCAAAATTAGCTACAGGCGAATGGATGGGTGCGTATTGTTTAACGGAACCAGGAGCAGGATCTGATGCAAATTCAGGAAAAACAACTGCTGAGCTTTCTGCTGATGGAAAATCGTACAAAATTAACGGACAAAAAATGTGGATCTCAAATGCAGGTTTCTGTAATGTGATGATTGTTTTTGCTCGTATTGAAAATGATAAAAATATTACTAGTTTTATTGTTGAATATGATGCTGAAAATCCAAATGGAATTACATTAGGAGAAGAAGAGCATAAATTAGGAATTCGTGCTTCGTCTACAAGACAAGTATTTTATAACGATACCATTGTTCCTGCAGAAAATATGTTATCAACCAGAGGTGGTGGATTTAAAATTGCAGTAAACGCTTTAAATGTTGGGCGAATTAAATTAGCAGCTGCTTGTTTAGATTCTCAAAGAAGAGTTTTAACAACAGCATTACAATATGCAACAGAACGTAAACAATTTAAAACGCCAATTGCAGATTTTGGTGCTATCAAAGCAAAATTAGCAGAAATGGCTACGAATACTTATGCAGGTGAATCTGCAAGTTATAGAGCCGCAAAAAATATTGAAGACAGAATTGAAATGAGATTGGCTGCTGGAAATTCTCATCAAGATGCAGAATTAAAAGGAGTAGAAGAATATGCCATTGAATGTTCTATTTTAAAAGTTACTGTTTCTGAAGATGTACAAGCTTGTGCAGACGAAGGGATTCAAATTTTTGGAGGAATGGGCTTTTCTGAAGAAACACCAATGGAAGCTGCTTGGAGAGATGCTAGAATTGCACGTATTTACGAAGGAACTAACGAGATTAACAGAATGTTAGCGGTTGGAATGTTAGTGAAGAAAGCAATGAAAGGTCATGTAGATTTATTAGGACCAGCAACAGAAGTTGGTAATGAGTTAATGGGAATTCCTTCTTTTGATACACCAGATTATTCAGAATTATTTGCTGAAGAAAAAGAAATGATTGCTAAAATTAAGAAAGTCTTTTTAATGGTTGCAGGAGCTGCAATCCAAAAATTTGGACCAGATTTAGAGGAGCATCAACAATTATTAATGGCAGCTGCAAATATTTTAAATGAAATTTATATGGCAGAATCTACTTTATTACGTGCAGAGAAAAATGCAAAACGTTTTGGAGAAGATGCTCAAGAAGGGCAAATTGCTATGGCTAAGCTTTATTTATACAATGCTGTAGAAATTGTTGCTAAAAACGGTAAAGAAGGCATTATTTCTTTTGCAGAAGGAGATGAACAAAGAATGTTACTAATGGGATTAAAGCGTTTTACTAAATATGCAAACTACCCTAATGTAATAGCTTTAAGAGACTTAATAGCTGAAAAAATGAAAGCAGAAAATAAATATTGTTTCTAAATAGTAAAACATTTTAGAATTTAATTGTTTGTTTAATAAAGACCATTATTATTAATGGTCTTTTTATTATATTTGCGACTAAATTCCCTAATTTTTTCAATCACAACCAACATAATGAAAACAAAATTATTTTCAGTTGTTGCATTTCTAATGCTTTTAGGGAGTTGCAACAAACCAAAACTAATTGAAATTGATAGCGAAAGACTATTAGAAACTGTAAAAATTCTCTCTGATGATTCTTATGAAGGTAGGGCTTTTTCAAAACCTGGTAGTAAGAAAGCTCAAAACCTTATTTTAGAAAGGTTTAATGAAGCAGGTCTTCAACCGGTTTTTAATAACAATCTTCTTCAAGAGTTTTCGCACACCTTTAAAGGCAAAAATAGGCAAGATGTTTTTCCTATAGAAAAACCTAATCAAAACTATTCTAATGTTCCAGATACAACTGCTTATGGTGCAAATATAGTTGGTATGCTTAAAGGCGAGTCTGCAAAAAGTATCGTAATTACTGCACACTATGATCATTTAGGAATTAGAGATGACAAAATTTATAATGGTGCAGATGATAATGCTTCTGGTACTGCAGCTTTATTTACAATTGCTGAATATTTTAAAACTAGACCTACAAAACATAATTTAATTTTTGCTGCTGTAGATGCAGAAGAAATTGGTTCTTTAGGAGCTGAATATTTCCTTAAAAATTATAGTGATAAATCTAATATTAATTTAAATATTAATTTAGATATGATTGCTCATAGTGATTATGATCCAGAACTTTTTGGTTGTGGTTTGTTTCATTATCCAGATTTGAGAAGACCATTAGAGAAAATTAACTCAGACAAAGTAATTTTATTATTTGGTCATGATGATCCTGAAAATACAGAACAATCAGATTGGACTTTTTCTTCTGATCACAGAGTGTTTCATAGACAAAAAATACCTTTTATGTATTTTGGTGTTCCTGATCATAAAGATTATCATAGGCATACAGACACTTTTGGTTCCATTAACCAAGAGTTTTATGTAGAAGCTGTAAAAATTATTATACAAGCTGTAGAAAATCTAGATGAGCATTTAGCTGACTAACAACAAAAAAAGAGATTACAAATTTGTAATCTCTTTTTTTTTGCAATTACTTTTCACATAAAACCTATCTTAATTTAAAAACATTGTAAAATAAAATTAGTTAATCTCTTTTTTATCAATACTTTTGCACCGAATTTAGAAGAAATAAAATGAAACGTATTAAAGAGTATAAAAAGTTATTTGAAGTTGAAGGTAAAATTGACTTGAAAGAGTTAAAGAAAACTTATAGAAATCTTGTAAAAGAATGGCATCCAGATAAATTTACAGATGAAGAGAAAAAAGAGGAAGCAGAAATTGTAAGTACAAAAATAATTGATGGTTACCATTTTTTGGTAAGTATTGCTCCTGAAACTAAAGAAGCTAATTTAGAAGCTTACAAAACTACAATTACAGATTTCCAAGTAGCAGATTGGCATCATAAAGGAATGTTATTAGAAGTTACTTTTACTGATGGAAATACTTATGAATATTTTGGTGTAAGTAAAATTCTTTTTGGAAAATTCGTAAATGCTAGGTCTATGAATAATTTCGGTAAAAGAAATATTTTCAATTCTTTCACCTATAGAAAATCAAAAAAAGCTTCAGTAATGGCATAAGCTAGATTTTAATTATGGCAATTATTTCATAATAAAATAACCATTATTAATTTTTAATCTATAAAGAAAAAAGAGATAACAATATATTTGTTATCTCTTTTTCTTTTAAATAAAATTAAAAACTAAACCTCTTTAAAACTTAAATTAAAATCAATTTCTATTATATCAGAAACCACAATAATTCCGAGTAATTTTGTGGGCGATTCTAAATTAAAATCAGAAATATCTAATTCTAAAACTCCCAAAATATTATGTGTGTTGTCTTTAGTTTGAGTAACATGCAGTGTATAAGTTTTGGAAATACCTGCAATTTCCATTTCAATACAAGCTTTTATAGATTCTTGTAAATACTCTATTTCTTTTAATTGGATAAGTATTTGAGGAAACTCTTTTGTATTTAATAGTTTATGAAAATCTTTATTAATTTGTCTTCCTCCACAATCAAAAAAAATATTTTTAATTGGTAAAGTCGCTGAATTAAAATACCTTTTATTTTCTTTCTCTTGATAAGAAATAACAAGAGGATTTTCTAGTTTTAAAAAATTAAAATCGCAACTGAATTTATTTATATTTGATTTTCCTTTAATTTTTAATTCGCTTTTAGGAAGAATATAAATATGTTTATTTTCATTACTTTTTTCTCCTTTTAAAAAAGAAAATGAGGTTAAAATTCCGATAAAGAAAATTATAATTCTCATAAATAATATACTTTATGTTGTTTAATTTTAAAAAACAAGACTCAAGCATTTAACTTTGAGTCTTGTTATAAATTTTAATTAGATGTTTTAACTAGAAACTAATTGCTGCCTCTAACATTATGCCGTTAAATTTTGCATCATTTAAAACATTTGTTGTAGAAAAACCATCATATTTTTGGTTCATATACTCTATTTTCATTAAAACATTGTCTGTAAAAAACCATCCACCAGCTAGTTGGAATCTACTAATTTCAACATCTCCATCATTTAAATCTTCAGAATCAATAGTATTGTATCTTCCACCCACATAAAATCTTTCATCTTTTCCAAATCTATAAATTAACTCTCCAGCATATTGATTTGCAGTTCTATTACTTGCTTCTGCTGTAGCTTTTCCTGTTGCAGATTCTATTGTTCCAAAAAATTCTAAACCTTTATACTTTAAAAAAGGATTCACCATAATTGCTCTTATCTGGTTTCTTAAATTTGGATTATATCTTCCAGATCTAAAATTATCAGATCCTGCTGTTGCTGCTTCTAAAACTCTATAATATCTAGAACCTGCTCTATCTGCACTATATAAATAAGAATTTGGTACATAACCTGTGTTATAAATAGAACCCGTTAATCTAAATCTAAAATCGCTATTAATTTGTTTATCATAACCAAATTTTGCCAAGAAAGATGCACCTCCTGTACTACCTTCTTCTGATGATTTTACTACAGATTGATTCAGTTTTCCATTAGAAATACCTAACATTCCAAGAAATCCATTTTTTTGTACAAATAATTCTGCTCCAACTTCTGTAGTAAAAGAATCCATAATTAAATTGCCTACAAATGCGTTATGAA
The DNA here is from genome assembly GCF_001761365.1 of Polaribacter vadi. NCBI lineage: Bacteria > Pseudomonadati > Bacteroidota > Flavobacteriia > Flavobacteriales > Flavobacteriaceae > Polaribacter > Polaribacter vadi. The sequence continues at coordinate 1,251,627 of NZ_CP017477.1, forward strand.
TAGTTTGTGCATTATCACTTCGTCTAAAATGGGCATCACCATAATTATTTTCCATATGCCCAATTTTAATAGATGCATATTGCATAAAATCCTCTAAAAATCCCTCACTAACAAAGTCTAATTTATCAATCTGAATATAACCACCTTTTACGTAAGGTTCTGGGTGATGTCTAGAAGATAAATAGGTTCTTAAATGCATTCTTACACCATGATACAATGCCACATCTAAATCTAAATTTGCAGTTGCTAAGTTAAAATTTGAACCAATTGGCTTTAATTCTAATCCTGCAAGTCCAGAGTTTTCTTGATCTAGTCCTTGAAACTGAATGGTTGAAGCACCACCAATTCTTACTTTAACTCCATTAAAGGTAGACTCATTACTTTTAGGGTTTTCAAAAACGTTAACACCTCTTTTATCTACAGGTCTGTAATTATCTAAATCCCTATTTTGTTGTGCAGTTACTGTAAAAGCTCCTAAAACTATCGCTGCTACTAATGTTCTTTTTAAAATTATTTTCATCTTATTATTATTTAATTGGTTTTGGTTTTCTTTATTTATTTACTTTTTTAAAATTGTATTGAATTTTATAAGTACATCATCTCCTGTTTTAATGGTACCTAATAATGCTTTTGGTGGATCAATTTTATAATCTGTCATTTTAATATTTTTTTCACCTGTTATACTTACTAAATTGCTCTCTATATTTACTTTAAATTCTAATGTTATTCTTTTTGTTACTCCAGAAATTGTTAAATCTCCTTTCGCTGTTACATTATAATTTCCATTTCCTAAATCAGTAATTTTATCACTACTTATTAAGTTGAATTTAATTGTTTTATAATCATTCGTATTTAAAGCTTTATAGGTATTTTTATCCATACCACCTCTTCCGCTTTTTAAACTTTCTGCCTCAACAACAATATTTAATTCTTTAATTTGTAAACTATTTTCTGCATTAATTAAAATAAAACCCTTTTGGTTTTCGGTCTTAATATCCCAATCATGGATGTTGGATGTACCAAATACAATAAGCGAAGATTTTTGAATATCTAAATTATATTTTTGTGCAAAACTTGTAAATGGCATGCATAAAAAAGCAACGATTGCTGTAATTAATAGCTTGTCAATTTTCATTTTAAATATCATAACTCTGTTGTTTTAAATTATTATGAGACAAAATTAAGTACTAATAACATTTCTAAATATGATAAAAATCATATTATAATTTTAAGTGAAAAAAATATTTTTGTGGAAAAAAAAACATGAATTTTATACTTTAAAATTCAAAATAGACACTGATAGCAAGTGTTTTATAAAAAATTAAAATCTCATTTTACTTTTGATAAAAATTGAGTCTTTTTTAGATTTGTTTAAAAAAATTGAAATAATTATAAATGATACTTCTTAAAGCTCATTATCATTAATCAATTTTTGATAAAAAAGTTAAAAACTAAAATATTTATATTAATGTCTGTAGAAGTTTATACTTTTAATATCGTTTTTAAATAACAAGAAAAACATTCTCTTTAAGCTTGGTTTTGGTATTTAAACTTTATTAATATATAATTATCGTAAATTAGTATCCAACAAAAGCAAAGCATTAAAATGAAACAAATAACAAAAGTATTTACGCCAATTATTTTGAGTTTTTTATTATTTTTTTGTTCAAATCCTGAACTTAAAAAAGATCATAAGACTAATGATACTGAAATAAAAAGTTTTCAAAAAAATCCAGAATTTAATAACTATTGGTATTCAGGAAAAGCAGAAATAACGTCTTACAAACTATCACAAATTAGATATGGAGAAATTCATGAAGGAACAGCTGTAAATATTTTTGTAACAGAAGATTTTTTACCTGAAAAACAAGTTAAAGCAGATAAAGCGAATAAAAATAATGTGCTTATTCTAAAGTTAAATAGTACTAAAAACTTTACAACTGGTATTTATCCTTATAGTTTAATGACGAGTACCTTCTCTCCTATTGACATCAATAAAAATGCAATTAAAATTTCTTTTTCTTCTCAAGAATGGTGTGGAAATACTTTTGTTCAATTGAATAATAGAGAAGCATATCAAATTCAATTTTATTCTTATTTTGAAAGTAATGCTGATAAAAAAATCAATCTAAAAAAACATATTTTAGAAAACGAACTTTGGAATCAACTTAGAATTTCTCCAAAAAATTTGCCTGTTGGCGAAATACAAATAATACCTTCTTTTGAATTTTTAGGGTTACATCATAAAGAATTTAAAGCATTTTCTGCGATTGCTTCTTTAGAAGAGCAAGGAGCTTTTTTAATTTACACTATAAATTATCCGAAGTTAGACAGAACGCTATCTATAAAAGTAACTAAAGATTTTCCAAATACAATTGAATCTTGGGAAGAAACATTTTCTAGTCGTGGAAAAATATTGACTACAAAAGCAGAAAAAATTACAACAATACAATCTGCTTATTGGAGTAAAAACGGAGTTGCAGATATTAAGGAACGAAAAGAATTGGGTTTAAACTAAAACAAAAAAGAGATTTCATAACTGAAATCTCTTTTTTTTCTACACTATAAATTTAAATTTATACCAAAGCACCTAAATAACGCTCAGCATCTAAAGCAGCCATACAACCTGTACCTGCAGCTGTTACAGCTTGTCTATACTCTTTATCTTGAATATCTCCAGCAGCAAAAACACCTGGTAAATTTGTTTTTGTAGTTTTTCCTTTGGTAATTAAATACCCAACTTCATCCATATCTAAAACACCTTTAAATAAATCTGAATTTGGTTTATGCCCAATTGCTATAAAAACCCCAGTTACTGCAATATCGTGCTTTTCATTTGTTTGATTGTTGATTGCTCTAACACCTTCTACAACATTAGTTCCTAAAACTTCATCAATTTCTGTGTTATATAAAACTTCGATATTCTTAGTTTTATTTACTCTATGTTGCATCGCTTTTGATGCTTTCATATAATCTTTACGGACTAAAATTGTAACTTTTCTACAAATATTAGCCAAATAAGTTGCTTCTTCTGCAGCAGTATCTCCTGCTCCAACTACAACAACATCTTGTCCTTTATAGAAAAAGCCATCGCAAGTTGCACATGCAGAAACACCTCCACCAATTAAACGTTGCTCACTTTCAATTCCTAAATATTTTGCAGTTGCACCAGTAGAAATAATAATAGTTTCTGCTTCAATATGTTTTTCTTCATCAACAACTACTTTATGAATTCCGCCAACTTTATCACTTAAATCTACACTTGTAACCATGCCAAAACGAACTTCTGTACCAAAACGTTCTGCTTGGTATTTAAGATCTTCCATCATTGCAGTTCCATCAGTTCCATCTTTATAACCAGGAAAATTATCAACCTCTGTAGTGGTTGTTAATTGACCTCCCATTTGCATTCCTGTATACATTATTGGTTTCATATCTGCTCTTGCTGCATAAATTGCTGCTGAATAACCTGCAGGCCCTGAACCTATAATTAAACATTTTATTTTCTCTATATTTTCTGACATATTATTCTTAAAATTGATTCACAAATCTAATTTTTTAGATTTATTTATGCTACTTTTTGGTATGTAAAATTACAATATATTTATAATAAAAATTGATGGAAAATATAAAAACCTACTTTTTAGAGACAGCTTTTACTTCTTCAATTGTAATCATTTTCGAGTTTTTATTTCCCCAAGAATTGGTAATATAGTTCATTACATCTGCCACTTCATCATCTAATAAGCCCAATCTAGACATCATATTTTTGTACGTAATTCCATTTACAACAATCTTTCCCTTCAAACCGTATTTTATGGCACTTATGCTAGCTTCTCTCTTCTCCATTAAATAATCAGATTTTGCCAAAGGTGGATAAACCTTAGGTAGCCCTTCTCCATTTGCCATATGACATGAAATACACATATCTGTATAAACTTCCTTCCCTCTTTTAATACTTTCTGTAAATTTAGAGTCCTGATTTATTTCAGTATAACTATCTTCTTTTTTTGTAAACGAAAACATTAGTAAACCTAAAAATACGATTGATATAATTTTTTTCATATTATTTTAAAATAATTTTAACAATTCCTAAGCCTTCAATTCCTACATACATAAATCCATCATTTCCTTGCTCAATTGAACGAACTCTACCTAAACCTTCTAATATTTTTTCTTCTTTGATAACTTTTCCGTTTTCTAAAGTACAGTTAACAATATATTCGAATTTCAAAGAGCCTACTAACAAATTTCCTTTCCAATTTGGATATTTATCAGAGTTTATAAAAGCCATTCCACTTGGTGCAATAGATGGCGTCCAATAATGCAAAGGCTGTTCCATACCTTCTTTTTCTGTAATTTCCGTAAATTTTGTTCCTGAATAGTTTACACCATAACTAATTACTGGCCAACCATAATTTTTCCCTTTTTGAACAATATTAATTTCATCCCCTCCTTTTGGTCCATGTTCATGACTCCAAATTTCATTGGTAAAAGGATTTATTTCCATTCCTTGAGGATTTCTATGTCCATAACTAAAAATAGCTTTCTTAGCATTGTCAACATCTACAAAAGGATTATCATTTGGAATGGTTCCATCATCATTTAAACGATAAATTTTACCACAATCTCTTGTAATATCTTGTGGGTTTTCGTCCCTATTTCCTCGATCTCCAATACTAAAATAAACGTGATTCTCCTTATCAAAAACAATTCTAGAACCAAAATGTTGCCCTTTTCTACTATTAGGTGCTGCTTTATACAAAACTTTCTGATTCGTTAATTGATTATTTTCAAATTTAGCACTCATTAAAGTAGTGTTGGCGCCACTTCCTTCTCCTTCAGAAGATGCATATGTAAAATAAATTAAGTTATTTTCTTTAAAATTAGGATGTTTCTCAATATCTAACAATCCTCCTTGACCTCGAAGAGTAACTTCTGGCATTCCAGAAACAATTGTCTTTTTTCCGTCTTTAAAATGTATTAACTCACCTTCTTTTTCTGTAATTAAAATAGAATTATCTGGCAAAAAAGTAAATCCCCAAGGAATATTTAAATCTTTGACAACAACTTCAAAACTAACAGTATTTTGAGTATTATTTTGAGATTTTATTTTACAAGAAAACATTAAAATCAACATTAAAAAAAGTAATAATTTATTCATCGAATTAAGAATTTAAAAAATAGATTAAAAATTTATAAATATACAAAAATTACTATATATTTGCACTCCGAAAATAAAATTTCGGGGTGTAGCCTCTCGACTTCGCTCGAGATAAACTACACTACAATTTTACACTTTCGGGGTGTAGCGTAGCCCGGTCATCGCGCCTCGTTTGGGACGAGGAGGTCGCAGGTTCGAATCCTGCCACCCCGACTAAAATTAATACCAATAAAAACTAAAACCTTGTAAATCCTATGATTTATAAGGTTTTGTGGTTTTTAGGATTTTCTAAGAATTGATTGAAGCCTATTTAAAGGTAGTTATTGAAATCTGTTCTATAAAAAAAATCTACTTTTCATATAGCTCGTCCTACATTTACAAAAAATGTCTTTAACAAATAAAGTACTAATAGAAACATTTTTTTTAAGATGATTCAAGTATTTCCACCAAACTTTATTTATGCGAAACTTATTAAAAGAAAAGTAAGTAAGCATATAAAAACTTTAAAAAATATTTTTTTATAAAATAACATATTAAATAAGTAAATATTCATAATATGACCCACAAATAATACTAAATTGACCTACTAATATATTTTTATCTAGTTCTATGTTTAAGTCCATAAACTTTCATATTTTGAAATACAAAAAATTAATATTAATAATACTTATTTTAATAACAAATTTTTATAATTTAATAGCTCAAACGCAACCAATATTTCAAAAAATAGATCAATCTCAAGGCCTCTCCAGTTCAAAAATAACAGGAATTGTTAAAGAGAAAGATGGTTTTATCTGGATTAGTACTCAAAATGGACTAAACAGATATGATGGTAATGCTGTTAAAGTTTATAACAAACAAAATAGTAATATCGAATTTAACGATATTTCAGGCATCTACTTAGACAGTAAAAATAGAATTTGGCTAACATCTTATGGAAGTGGGCTAAATTTATATGATAAAAAAAATGATGAATTCATCTCTTTTAAAAATTCTTCACAAAATGATTCTTCAATAATTTCTAACAGAATTAATACTATTATAGAAGATACCAAAGGCCTTTTTTGGATTGGCACAGAAAAAGGGTTGTGCTTATTTGATTATGAATTAAAAAAGTTTGTGAGCTATGCACATCCGCAGAAAAATCAATTAAATATTACGAGTATTTATCAAGACAAAAAAGGGAATTTATGGCTAGGCACTTTTGCAAATGGTTTGTTACTTTTTAATACAAAAGACAAAGAATTTAAAACATTAAACAACGAAACTGAACAAATTACTAGTGCAATTAATGTAATTACAGAATTAAATTCTGACGCCATTTTGCTAGGAACTAAAGGTAGTGGTTTATTAATTGTCGATTTAAAAACCAAAAAAGTAACTAACTTTTTTTACAACAATTTAACATTAAGCAATAAGGTTAAAATTATACGATCTTTAAAAAAAGACAACAAAAATAATTTGTGGATTGGTACAGATGGTTATGGTTTGTTTGAATTACAATATCCAAACAGCAAAGAACCTATTGTTAAAAACTACATGTACAACTCACAACTATTATCTTCTTTAGCAGGTAATGCTATATATGTAATTTCCGAAGACGATGATTCTAATATATGGATTGGTACAGCTTGGAATGGAATAAGTGTTCTAGATAAAAAAAATCAAACAGAGATTATGGTTAGCGACTTTGTTGGTTTAAACCCAAATCCAGTTTTATCTATTTTTCAAAATGATACTAAAATATTCCTTGGTTTAGATGGTAATGGCTTAAATGTGTATAATAAAAAGACTAAAAAAATTCAACTTTACGATAAAGACAAAATTAAAGCCAAATATATCCAGAAGATAATTCAAACAAAAGACAACAACATCTGGTTAGGTACTTTTGATAATGGTCTTATTAAATTGAATGAAGAAAGTAAAAAGGTAACCAAATATACCAATCATTTTAACGACAATCAATCATTGAGTTTTGATGATGTAAGAGATATTATAGAAGACGAAAAAAATAATTTATGGATTGCAACTTGGGGTGGTGGTTTAAATTATTTGGATGTAACGAATGATAAATTTTCAAGGTTTAATTTACCAAATAACAATATTGTATCGATCTTAAAAGACAAAAATAAAATTTGGCTTGCATCTTTTGGTGGTGGTTTAAATCTTTTTAATAGTACTACAAAAGATATTAAAACTTTCAGTTATAAAGAGCTAGACTCAACAACTATAAGTAGCAATAATCTATTTTCTATTTTAAAAGATACTAAAGGATATTTGTGGATAGGAACTTCTGGTGAAGGTGTTAACAGAATGAATCTCAAAACAAATAAAGTAGAACGTTTTCAAAATTTCGAGAACATAAAGTATAGAACCATTACCTCTATCATAGAAGATAATGAAAGTAATATTTGGTTTGGTACTAAAAAAGGGATTATAAAGTACAGTTATTTCAACAATACTTTTACCACTTTTAATAACTTATCAGGTGATTTTCACATTAATTCTACTTTTAAAGATCAAGAAGGGTTTCTTTATTTTGGTGGAATTAATGGAGTTTTAAAGTTCGATCCAAAAACAGTAACAAATACTAATTTACAACCAAAGGTTAGCATCAGAAATTTTAAAATTTTTAATAAAGAAGCCACTATTGGAGATAAAGGAGTTTTAGATAAAAATATTGTAATGACTAAAGAAATTACCTTAGAGCACTTTCAAAATGTTATTACTTTCGAGTTTTCTGCTTTAAAATTTCCAACCGCTAAAAATTGCGAATATGCTATTAAAATGGAAAATTTTGATACAGATTGGAGAGCTATTGGTAAAGACAGGACTGCTACTTATACTAATTTATCTCCAGGAGATTATATTTTTAAAGTAAAAAGCAAGGAAGTTAGCGCAAATTGGGGAGACAGTTTTACATCACTCCAAATAACAATTCAAAAACCATATTGGTTAACTTGGTGGGCATTTACGCTATACTTTTTGCTGTTTTTAATTTTTATATATTTTATAAGAAAATACATTATTGCTTGGGGAAAACTAAAATCTAGCTTAGAGTTAGAAAAATTAACTCATGAAAAAGATAACGAGCTCTATAATGCAAAACAGCAATTTTTCACTAATATATCGCATGAAATAAGAACACCAGTTACTTTAATATTAAGTTCTATTAATCGATTATTTGATAACGATAAAACTAAAGACAACAAGCAAATTAAAGCAGCCTATACTATTAGAAGAAATAGTAATTTACTTTTAAGATTGGTTAACGAGCTTTTAGATGTTAGAAAATTAGAAACAAACGATATTGCTTTAAATGTCTCTAAAGGTGAATTTGTTGGTTTCGCAAAAGAAATTTATTTGTCTTTTTCAGACATTGCTTCCGATAGAAATATTAAATATCGTTTTAAAACAGATGAAAGTACTATTTATTTGTGGTTTGATAATAATCAGTTAGAAAAAGTCATTTTTAATTTATTATCTAATGCTTTTAAATTTACAAATGATAATGGAGAAATAGATTTTAACATAGAAACCAACGATAATGAGGTTATATTTATGGTAAAAGATACAGGAATTGGACTTTCTGTAGATGATAAAGAAAAAATTTTTAATAGATTTTATCAAGTAAAATATACTCACACCAAAAATAATAAAGGTTTTGGTCTTGGTTTATCTATAGTTAAAGATATAATTAAACTGCATAAAGGAAAAATAAGTGTTTCTAGTGAATTTAAAAAAGGAAGTTCTTTTGAAGTAAAGTTATTAAAAGGAAACAATCATTTTAAAGACAGTTTAGAAGTAGAGGAAAACAATTTATTTGAAGAAAATGCCGTAGAAAAAATTCAAAAGAAAATTTTAGATCGAAAAGATAAAAAAGAAACTATTTTAATTGTTGAAGATCATGAAGAGATTCAAGAATCTTTAAAAGAACTTCTAGAAAACGAAAACTACGCTGTTATTCAAGCTTTTAATGGTCTAGAAGGATTACGATTAGCAACTACCACAACTCCAGATCTCATTATAAGTGATGTTATGATGCCAGAAATGGATGGACTTGAATTATCTAAAAAAATAAAACGCAACAGTACAAAAAGTCATATTCCAATTATCATTTTAACTGCGAGAACATCTACCAAAGATAAAATGGAAGGTTATGAAACAGGAGCTGATGAATATATAATAAAACCTTATAATGAGGAGTTTTTAATAAATAGAATTAAAAACCTTTTAGAGAGTAGAAAATTATTAAAGCAAAAATTTAATAACACTACTCTATTGAATCCAAAAGAAATAACAGTGAACTCTAAAGATCAAATATTTTTAGAAAAACTATATAAGTCTCTAGAAGAAAACCTACAATCAAATAACCTGAAAGCTCAAATTATTTCTAAAAATTTAAATATGAGCCATTCTTCTATGTATAAAAAAATAAAGTCTTTAACAGGTCTTACTTATATGGAGTTTATAAGAGATTATAGATTATCAATTGCAAAACAACTCATAGAAGAAATGGGGTATTCTGTTTCAGATGCATGTTACAAAGTGGGCTATTCAGATAGAAAATACTTTAGCAAGCTATTTAAAAATAAGTTTAAACAAAATCCTTCTTATTACTTAAAATCTTAAAGAACGAACCATATATCAAATATCTTACCCTAAACATATGCTATTTTAATCTATTTTATGAGTTATTAATACTCATTTACTGAAAATGACCCCTGTATAATTTTACGGATTATAATTACTTGCACTAGTAAAGTAAGCTATTTTTTTTACGAAGTAAAAATCTATTAATTTTAAAATTATATTAGCAATGTCTATTTTCTCAAAAAAGAAAAGTTTTTTTAATACCAAAAAAATACTTTTACCTTTATTATTCTTTTTTTCCATAGCAATTTCATATTCTCAAGAAATTGTTGTTTCTGGTTCCGTTAAAGAATCAAATACAAATAGTCCAATTCCAGGAGTTAATATTATTATTAAAGGAAAAACAATAGGAATTACATCAGATTTTGATGGTCTCTATTCTATTAAAGCGTCCTTAAATGATATTTTAGTTTTTAGTTATTTAGGTTATGCACCTAAAGAGATTAAAGTTACATCAGCAACAATCAATGTTTTTCTAGAAGAAGATACACAAAGTTTAGATGAAATTGTTATCATAGGTTATGGTACAACTACTGTTAAAGATGCAACAGGAGCTGTAACTGCAATAACAGAGAAAAACTTTAATAAGGGAAACATAACTACAGCAGAAAATTTATTAAATGGTAAAGTAGCAGGATTAACAATTAATACTGGTGGAGAACCAGGTGCAGGTTCTACCATAAGAATTAGAGGTGGAGCATCTTTAGGAGCCTCAAACGATCCTCTAATCGTAATAAATGGTTTGCCTGTAGATAATAATGCTATTGGTGGTTCTCGTTCTATTTTAAGTTCAATTAATCCTAATGAAATAGCATCATTTTCAATTTTAAAAGATGCTTCTGCTACTGCAATTTATGGTTCTAGAGCATCAAATGGTGTTATTATAATAACAACTAAAAAAGGATCTAGAAATCTGAATGTGAATTTAGATATGAATTTCGGTATCAATACACTTCCTAATAAAGTTGATGTTTTTTCAGGTGATGAGCTACGTAATTTAGTAAGTAGTGTAAACCCTAGTTTAACTCCTTTGTTAGGCAATGCAAATACAGATTGGCAAGATGAAATTTATAATAATAGTGCAACTTCTATTATAAATGCTTCTGCAAACGGAATGTTACTCAATAAAATACCTGCAAGAATTTCTATAGGAAGAACTTTTCAAGAAGGATTGCAGTTAACCTCTAGATTTGAAAGAAATAATGCCTCTTTTAATCTAAACCCTAACTTCTTAAACAACAGTTTAAAAATTAGTGTTAATGGTAATGCTTCTTTTGAAAGAAATAGATTTGCTTCAGGTCAAGCAGCAAATGCATTAACTTTCGATCCTACACAACCTGTTTATGATGAAAACTCACCATTTGGAGGTTACTTTCAGTATTATACAGATAATAATGATGGTGTAATTAATGAAGATGATTTAACTGCATTAGCTCCATTTAATCCTTTGGCTGAGTTATTACAAAGAAGAAGTATAAGTAATATTCAGCGTTTTTATGGGAATGTTAAAATAGATTATAATTTTAATTTTTTACCAGAATTATCTGCAGTTTTAAATGTAGGTATGGATAAACAAAATGCTGATGGTACAGTAAGGGTTTCTGATAAAAATCCTTTAGCTCAGAATGATGGAAGTTTGGTGGGTTCTTATTCAGAATACACAAACAGTCAAAATAACACACTTTTAGACGGGTATTTATCTTATAATAAAGAATGGAATAATTTTAATGTTGATGGAACTGCTGGATATTCTTATCAAAAATTCACCAATAAAAGATATGTAAGTGGCGAATTGTTAGATGATGGTCCAGATTCTGAACCAGTAAACAATGTAGATCCTAATTTGGTACTAATTGGTTTTTTTGGTAGAGCAAATTTTTCATTTTACGATAAATATTTACTTACACTTTCTTACAGAAGAGATGGTACATCAAGATTTAGTAAAGAAAATAGATGGGGTAATTTTCCATCTGCAGCAATTGCTTGGAAAATAAAAGAAGATTTGTTTCCAGAATCTGAAAACCTATCATCTTTAAAATTAAGATTAGGTTGGGGTATTACAGGTCAACAAGATATTGGTAGAAATAATTTAGATTTATTTTTATCTAGATATATAAGAGGTTTACCAAGTTCTCAATATATTTTTGGAGATACTACAACACCTGTTGGGATACCACAATTTAGAAATGAAGAACTAAAATGGGAAGAAACTACAACGTATAACATAGGTTTTGATTATGGTTTATTTAACGATAAAATTACAGGTTCTTTAGAAGGGTTTTATAAAGAATCTAAAGATTTATTATCTAATGCAGCTATTTCTGATGGTTCTAATTTTAGTAATTCTGGTTTTCAAAACATAGGGAATTTCACTTCTCAAGGTATTGAATTTTCAATTGGAGGTGATTTAATTACCAATGATGATGGTTTAAATATCGATTTTAATTTCAACACTACTTTTATCAAAACAGAAATTAAAAAGTTAGCATTAGATCAAGATCAATTAGTTGGTGGCGCAGATGGTGGAACAGGAAATACAGCCCAAATTCATAGAGAAGGTTTTACGCCATTTTCATTTTTTGTATATAAGCAAGTTTACGATAGCAACAATAATCCTATAGAAGGCGCTTATGCAGATTTAAATGGAGATAATTTAATTACAGATGCAGATAAATATATTCATCATAATGGAGCTCCTTCTGTAACATTTGGTTATGCATCAAACTTTTACTATAAAAACTTTGATTTATCTTTTAATTTAAGAGCCAATATAGATAATTACGTCTATAATAATGTAAACTCCTCTAGAGCTCAATATGATTTGCTAGAGAACAGTTCTGTAGTTGCAAATTTACCAACATCAGTATTACAATCTAATTTTAATACCACAGAAAATGTAATACTTTCTGATTATTATATAGAAAACGCTTCTTTTTTAAGGATGGACAACATAACTACTGGCTATACTTTTAATGAAATTTTTAGCAATAAATCTTCCATCAGATTATCAGCAAGTGTTCAAAATGTATTCGTAATTACAAATTACTCAGGTTTAGATCCAGAAGTATTTAATAATGGAATAGACAATACTATTACACCAAGACCAAGAACTTTTACCATTGGTGCAAACATAAAATTTTAAATAAAAAAAGATGAAAAAAAGACAATTATTATTAATAACAAGCTGTTTTCTACTTCTTTTTATAGTAGGATGTACCAATGATTTAAACATACTTCCAGAAGATGAAAATACTTTTTTGGTCGATGATTTTTACAATTCTCCAGAAGCTTACAAACAAGGTTTGGCTGGTGTTTATGGAAATTTAACCTTAACAAGTTCTCAAGGTCCAGGAGAATCTAATATTACTGGTTTAGATGCTGGTACAAGTCAATATGGAAGAGGATTATGGAATTTACAAGAACTAACTACAGATGAAGCAAAATGGACTTGGGAAAATGATCCTGGTTTAAGAGATTTAAATAGAAATATTTGGACTTCAGAAAACGTAATTTTAAGAGGCTTTTTTGGAAGATGTATGACACAAGTGTCTTTTGCAAACGAGTATTTAAGACAAACTTCAGATGAAGTACTACAATCTAGAGGTGTTTCTGAAACCTTAAAAAATGAAATCGTTATTTACAGAGCAGAAGTTCGTTTTTTAAGAGCTCTTGCCTACTATCATATGATGGATTTGTTTGGAAAAGCAGGCTTCATTACAGAGGAAGATCCTGTAGGCGCATATCAATCACCACAATATGACAGATTTCAATTATTTGAATATATAGAGTCTGAGTTGTTAGATATTTTACCAACTTTAAAAGATCCTTTACAAAACGAATATGCAAGAGTTGATAAAGGTGCAGCTTGGATGTTACTTGCAAAAATTTATCTAAATGCAGAAGTATATATACAAGAAGATAAGTATGCTGAATGTTTAGAATATTGTGAAAAAATTATTGCTGGTGGATATATCCTAGCTCCTAATTACTCAAATATTTTTAAAGCAGACAACAATTCTAACAATGCCAGAAATGAAATAATTTTTCCAATAATTTCAGATGGAATTGTCTCACAAAATTATGGGCCAACAACAGTAGCTGTGAATGGTCAAGTTGGTTCTTTAGAAAGCAATGGTTCAGAATTTGGTGTAACTTCTGGTGGCTGGGGAGGCGCTTTGCGTGTAACTCGTCAATTTTCTGAAACGATGTTAAATGGTAATTATAATGCTGATGACAGAAATACCATTATAAGTGCCAACAGAACCATTGAAATAACAAACATTAGCAATAATGGAACTGGATATGTAATTACTAAATGGTCTAATAAAACTTCTTCTGGGGCAAATGGTTCTGCGAACGAAATTGTTGATACTGATTTTCCATTATTTAGATTGGCAGATGTGTATATGATGTATGCAGAATCTGTAGTTAGAGGTGGTGGTGGTTCTACAGCTACAGCCGTAAATTATATAAATCAGTTAAGAGCAAGATCCAATAACAACAATAGTATTTCATCATCAGATTTAAATCTAGACTTAATTCTTAAAGAGCGTTTAGTGGAATTACATTGGGAAGGTCATAGAAGACAAGACTTAATCCGTTTTAATAAATATACTGGAGGTAGTTACAACTGGTCTTGGAAGGGTAATTCAGTTTCTGGAATTCCTTTAGACAATAGCAGAAGTGTTTTTCCAATTCCTAGTGCAAGTTTAGCTGCAAATCCAAATCTTACTCAAAATCAAGGTTATTAAATTAAAAATTATATAAAAATGAAAAAATTACTTTTAAAATCTTTAGCAATAATTATTCTTATCACATTTTATTCATGTGAAGAAGAAAACGCTCCAATTTTTGTTGCACAACCAGATGTAGATGGTATTATATTTACAAATTCTTTTGCATCAAATTATTTAATTTCTGAGGCAACAAAAGAAAATATTGGAGATCGATTAATCTGGGAGTCTGCAGATTTTGGTGTAACCACTAACGTTACTTACGAGATTCAAGGTTCTATAGACCCTACTTTTAGTACGTTTACTATTATTGGTACTACAAATGAAAACAACTTTCCAGTTACCATTTCTAATTTTTTAGATTTTGCAAAAGAATTGGGTTTAGATGCAGATCCAAGTACCACAGATAGTGCTGGTTTGGCAAATAATGTTGGTCAATTTTTTGTTAGAATCAAAGCAAATGTGGGTACAACAGATAATTTAACTACATATTCTGAGTTCGAAACCATCAACATAACTTGGTTAGAAGATATCCCAACAAATACATGTAATTCTTTATATGTTTTAGGGGAAGGTATTACTGATATTGGATGGAACTTTCCAGGAATAGAACTTACTTGTGATACGAATGTTTTAAAAGCTAAAGCAAGATTAGGAAATGCTAATTTTAGGTTTTTTACAACTGTTGGAGATTGGGATTCTGGTTTAGATTACAACTACTTTGAAAATGAAGGGTATACTATTGATGCAAATTTAGAAAATGCAGGAGATAATTTTAGTTTTATAGGTACTCCTGGTATTTACACCATAACAATTGACGATGCTAACAAAACCATTCAATTAGAAGCATCATCTTCTCTTTGGGCAGTTGGAGATGCTGTACCTGGAGGTTGGAGTTTTAGTGGAGATACTGTAGAATTTATAGAAAACACTCCAGACATATGGTCTGCATCTATAGAATTAAACAATAACATCTTTAGATTTTTCCAAACATTTGGCACTTATGATACCAATAACAATTTTCAATATTATATAGATCAAGGATTTACTATAGATTCTAATTTTGAAAGTGATGGAGGTCCAGATGCAAATTTCAACTTTATAGGAACAGCAGGTAGCTATAATTTAACTATAAATGCTGTAGAAAAAACGATTACACTAAATTAATAACCATAAATAGAGAGAGGTAGAATAACCTCTCTCTATTTAATTTTAAACTTCAAATTATGAAAAAAAAATTACTTTTTACTGCACTATGCATTTCTTCTTTTTTAAATGCACAATCAATTAGCTTTACTTCTGCAGCGTTAACAAATGCAGAAATAGGCAGTACAATTACTGTAGATTTTACATATTCTATATCTGCAGATGGTTATATTTATTCTGCTATAGAACTTCAAGATGATTTTACCTATCAATCTACTATTGTAGATGCCGAATTAAATCCAGCAGTTGCTGGCACAGATGTTACTGGCTCTTTTACGTTTACCATTCCAGAAAGCACAACACCAACAAGTGATTTAACAGGAAACTTAAATTATAAAATAAAAATTGAACTAAAAGATGGTAGTTTTAGTTATTTAGCAGGACAATTTCCTGATACAGAAATAAATATAACTTCATCTAATCTTAGTGTTGATGATTTTAGTAATACTTTAAGTGATATAGAAGCATATCCTAATCCTGCTAAAAATAAAATTTATTTTCAGAATTTAAAGAATGATGTAGATTATAAAGCATTTATTTTTAATATTTTAGGAAAAAATATTTTATCAGTAAATCAATTAGAAAATGGCATTGATATTTCTAGTTTAAATGATGGTATATATTTGTTATCAATTAAATCAAACAATAAGGTAAAGAATTTAAAATTCATTAAAAACTAATTTAATAAAAAGGAAAAATTATAGATGAGCAAACAGAATATTTTAGTTATTATTTGCATAAGCTTTTTATTTTTAAGCTGTAAAGAAAACAAAACTTCGGTTGTTGTTGATAAAATAAAATTTAATAACAATTGGGCGTTTAAACGTATTGAAAATCAAAATGTAGATAGTTTATTTTTTGAAAAAAAAATAGATACTAAAAATTGGGATGCTGTTCAATTACCTCACACAACAAAGGTTGAGCCAAAAATTGTAAACAATCAATGGCAAGGTATTTCTTGGTATCGTAAAAATTTTAAGCTTACCAATGAAATGAAAAATAAAAAATTATTTTTCAAATTTGAAGGAGCAATGAATATTGCTGAAGTTTGGGTAAACGAAAAAAAGCTTATCAAACATCAAGGTGGCTATTTACCTTTTATGATAGACTTTACAGAGGTAGCTGATTTCGAAAACGAAAATACAATTGCAGTTAAGTTAAATAATGAAGACAATCCAGTTACTGGGCCAAAACCTCTTAAAACATTAGATTTTAATACGTATGGTGGTATCTATAGAAATGTTTGGTTAATCGCTAAAAATCCTTTGCATATTACAGATCCTATTTATGCTAATAAAAAAGCTAGTGGAGGTATTTTTGTTTCTTATCCAGAAGTTTCAGAAGAATTGGCTAAAATTAAAATTCAAACTCATGTTAAGAATGAAGATTTGGGTAAAAATTCATTCATCATAAAAAATACTTTACTTAAAAATGATGTAGAAGTTATTTCTTTTGAAAGTAAAGAACAAATTTTAAACTCGAACCAAGAACAAGAATTCGTTAATAATTTAACGATAGATAATCCAGAATTATGGTCGCCAAATTCACCAAGTTTATATCTTTTAAAAACAGAAATTATTCAAGATGGTAAAACTGTTGATAAAGAAATTACTAGAATAGGTATTAAAACTGTAAAGTTTATTGATCAAGATTTGTATTTAAATGGGAAAAAAACTTTCTTGAGAGGTGTTAACAGACATCAAGAATATCCTTATATAGGGTATGCACTTTCAGATAATGCAAATTATAGAGATGCCAAAAAAATAAAAGAAGCTGGATTCGATTATGTACGATTATCTCATTATCCACAAAGCAACTCTTTTATGGATGCTTGTGATGAATTAGGTTTAGTTACTATTGATGCCATTTTAGGTTGGCAATATTTTAGCAAAGACAAAGAATTTCAAGAACATGTTTTTCAAGCTTCAAAAAATTTGATACGAAGAGATAGAAATCATGCATCTGTATTAGCTTGGGAAGTTTCTTTGAACGAATCTTGGATGCCAGAATCATTTATAGATAAACTAACCAAAATTGCGCACGAAGAATATCCAGGAGATCAATGTTTTACTGCTGGTTGGCAATCTTATGGATATGATATTTACTTACAAGCGCGCCAACACAGATTGCAACATTATGACTCTACTTTAACAAAACCATACAATGTTTCTGAATATGGAGATTGGGAATATTATGCCATGAATGCAGGTTTAAATCAAGATGATTGGAGTGGTTTATTGCAAGAAGAACGTTCTAGCAGACAATTAAGGTCTGCAGGAGAAAAAGCATTATTGCAACAAGTAAAAAATATTCAAGAAGCACATAATGACAATTTAAAAACGCCAGCATTTGCTGATGGTTATTGGGTGATGTACGATTATAACAGAGGATATTCTAACGATTTAGAATCCTCTGGAATTATGGATATTTTTAGAGTTCCAAAACCCTCTTACTACTTTTATCAAAGTCAGAGAAATTACAACGATCCCTTTGGGAAACCTGTTTTATATATTGCCAACAATTGGCAAGAAAACAGTCCATTAGAGGTCACAATTTTTAGCAATTGCGATGAAGTGGAGTTGTTTTTAAATGGTAAAAGCTTAGGACGTCAAAAACCAGATAGCAATCGAGTTTCAGATAAATTAAACCATCCACCATTTACATTTTCTATAGCAAAATTTGAAAAAGGAACATTAGAGGCGAAAGGTTATTTTGATAATGAAATCATAATATCTGATAAAAGAGAGACTCCTGGCAAAGCATCAACAATAAAAATTAAAATTGATAATGATTATCAAAATTTAAAAAATGAAGATACAGACGTATTTTTTGTCCATGCTTATGTTACAGATGATAATGGTATTCTTGTAGCTGATTCTACTGATAAAATTCTTTTCAAAGTTGATGGTAAAGCAGAAATAATAGGTAAAGAATCAGTTATTGCAGAAGCAGGAATTGCATCAATATTAGTAAAAACAAGTGATATAAAAAACGTTACAATCGAAGCTAATTTTCATAATTAAAAGACTTTTAAAACTACTCAAAAATGATATCAACAAAAAAAATAACACTAATTTTATTTTTAGTATTTCTATCTCAAACAACATTTAGTCAAGAATATATGGTGGGTGCAGATTTATCATTTGTTAAAGAAGCAGAAGATAAAGGGTTTTCTTTTAAGGAAAATAACATCGCAAAACCAGGATTAGACATTTTTAGAGAACATGGTTATAATTGGATTCGATTGCGATTATTTAACTCTCCAAAAGAACTGCCAAACGATTTAGAATATACAATTGCTTTAGCTAAAGAAGCAAAAAAGAAAGGCTATAAATTTTTATTAGATTACCACTACTCAGATACTTGGGCAGATCCACAAAAACAATTTGTACCAAAAGCTTGGGAAGGAAAAACCCAAAAAGAAGTAGAACAGTTGGTTTATGAATTTACCAAAGAAACTATGATTGCTTTTCGAGAAGCAGACGTATATCCAGATATGGTTCAGATTGGTAATGAAATAAGTAATGGAATGATTTGGCCTTATGGAAAATTACCAGAAAATTGGGATAATTTAGCGGCTTTTCTAAAGGCAGGTATCAACGGTGTTTACGCTAGTATTGGTAACAATTCATCACCAAAAATTATGATTCATATTGATAAAGGAGGTGATAAAGAATTCACTAAATATTGGTTTGATAAATTACATAAATACGATATAAAGTATGATGTAATTGGGCAATCTTATTATCCTTGGTGGCATGGAAGTTTGCTAGATTTAAGAGAATGTTTAAACTTTGCAGCGCTAACCTATAAAAAAGATATTGTTCTTGTAGAAACAGCTTACAACCACAGTCCTGCAGAATATATTAATAAAAAACCTCCTTTTCCTGAAACTGCTGAAGGGCAAAAAGAATTTTTAGAAGAAGTAAATAACATTATATTAAACATACCAGAAAATAGAGGAAAAGGTCTTTTTTGGTGGGAACCTGCAGCACCAAACAAAGGTTTTTCCTACAGAACTTATTTTGATGAAAATGGAAATGTGAAGCCTGTGATAAATGTTTTCGATAAATATGTTAGACATTAAAAAAACAAATACAACTAAAACAGATGTGTGTGATGAATAAATTTTTGCTTACAATAATGTCTCTTTTTTTTACCTGTTTACTAACAGGTCAATCTATAGAAATTGTTTCTTATGGAGAAAACCCATTAGAGGTTAATCCTTTATTAGGAACTAATTTGAACATCAATTATAAGTATACAAGTGAAACTGGTTCTACTGGCAATCATATTTATATTGGCTTAGAAATATTAGATGAAAATAACACCTATCAATCTACCGTAAAAGAAATTACGCTTAATAACCAACCTGTTGGTAATAATACCCAAAATTCAGTATCGTTTTTTATTGGGAGTATAAATACCTTATCAGAAAATTTACCTAATGGATATTATTATCAGGTAAAAGCTGTTTTATATGCAAGTGGTGGTTGGATACAAAATGCAATAGCTGATTATAGAAATACTCCTGCATTAGTTTTACAAGATACAAGCAATACTGTTTTAAGTACAAACCCTATTGCCAAAGGAGCAGACATTAGTTGGATGACTGAAATGGAATCTAGAGGTTTTGATTGGCAAGATAATAGTGGAACAAAAAAAGAATTATTACCTTTACTGAAAGAATATCAACTAGATGCTGTAAGGTTAAGAGTTTGGGTTAATCCAGAAAATTCTGCTGCAAATGGTTGGTGTGATATTGAGGATTTAGTAAAAAAAGCAGAATTAGCAAATGCCTTAAATATGGATATTATGGTCTGTATTCATTACAGTGATTGGTGGGCAGATCCTGGAAAACAAAATAAACCTGCAGCTTGGTCTAGTTATTCTGTTTCACAATTAGAAACAGCTGTAGCAAATCATACTACAGATATTTTAAATGCGTTAAATGAAAAAGGAATCATACCAAAATGGGTTCAAGTTGGTAATGAAACAAGTGATGGAATGCTGTGGACAACAGGTAAAGCTTCAACAGGTGGTTTTGCAAATTATTCTAAATTTATAAATGCTGGTTTAAATGCAGTTAAAAATTTTAATACCAATATAAAAACAATATTACATCTTGCAACAGGAAATGATAATCCCTTATTTAGATGGAATATTGGAGGTTTAGTAAATAATGGTTTAAATACGAATAAACTAGATATTATAGGTATGTCTTTATATCCAAATGAAGACAATTGGAAAAATATGGTAGATGACACCTATAATAATATGGTAGATTTAAAAACTCGTTATCAAAAAGATGTTATGATGGTAGAAATTGGCTTTAATGCAAATCAACCAGAAATTTCTCACCAATTTGTAAAATATATGATTGAAAAAACAAGACAAGCTCAAGGTTTAGGTGTTTTTTATTGGGAACCAATCGCACATAATAATTGGAATTCATATTCCAAAGGTGCTTGGGATTCAGATGGAAGTCCATCTATTGTTATGGACGCTTTTAAAAATGAAACTCCACTAAGTGTAGAAAATTTAATGGTTAGAAATAAACAAGAGTTTTCTGTATTTCCAAATCCTAGTAATAATTTAATTACTGTAAAATCTTCTTGCTCAGTTCTAAAATCGATCAAAATATATGATAGTTCAGGTAAATTAATTAAAAGTATAAAAAAAGAAAGTGCTTCTAAACCTATTGATATTTCTAAATTAATAGCTGGTATTTATGTCTTAAAAATAAATAATTCGAAATCAATAAAATTTATTAAAAACTAATTCATGCAAATATTATCTTTTTTAGGCTTTACAATTTTAGTTGCAGTAATCTCTTATCTAGCCACTAGAAAAACAGCCGAGACTTCATCTGATGGGTATTTTTTAGGTGGCAGAAGTTTAACTGCAGGAGTTATTGCAGGGTCGTTATTACTAACCAATTTATCTACAGAACAAATTGTAGGTTTAAATGGATCCGCTTATACAAGTGGTTTATCTGTAATGGTTTGGGAAACTTTAGCGGCTATTGCCATGGTAGTTACAGCCGTTTATTTATTGCCAAAATATTTAAAAAGCGGATTAACAACAGTACCTGGTTTTTTAAAAAAACGCTTTGATGTTACTACAAAAACCTTAACCTCTATACTATTCTTAACAGGATATGTAGTTGTGCTTTTACCTGTCATTTTATATTCTGGATCATTAGCTATAAGTGGTATGTTTGATATTCCTACTTTATTAGGAGTTACACATACTCAATCTATTTGGATCTGTGTATGGGGTATAGGAATTATCGGTTCTATTTACGCAGTATTTGGTGGTTTAAAAGCTGTTGCAGTTTCAGATTCTATAAACGCAGTAGGTTTACTAATTGGTGGTATATTAATACCTTTCTTTGGATTATTACTAATTGGTGATGGTAATTTATTTGACGGATTAAACATATTGGTAACAGAAAATCCAGAGAAATTTAAATCTATGGGTAGCAAAACAGATCCAGTACCATTTTACACCATTTTTACTGGAATGATGTTAGTTCAATTATTTTATTGGGGTACTAATCAGCAAATTATTCAAAGAGCTTTAGGTGCAAAGAACTTAAAAGAAGGTCAAAAAGGATTGTTATTGGCCTCATTTATCAAAATTTTAGGGCCATTAATTGTAGTATTACCTGGTTTAATAGCATATCATATTTTTGAAGGAAGTTTAGAAACTGCAGATAGTGCTTATCCAATGTTAGTGAAAAAAGTATTACCTCAAGAATGGGTTGGCTTTTTTGCAGCTGTTTTATTTGGAGCAATTTTAAGCTCTTTTAATAGTGTTTTAAATAGTTCTGTTACCTTATTTGGTATAGATGTTTACAAACAACATATCAATAAAAATGCGGATGAAAAAACAATCGTAAAATATGGAAAAACCTTTGGAGTTATTTTAGCAATAGCAGCCATGTGTATTGCTCCATTAATTGCAAATGCTGGTAGTTTGTTTGATTATTTACAGGAAATAAATGGTATTTATAGTATTCCTATTTTAACAATTATTGTGGTTGGTTTTACCACTAAAAGAGTACCAGCTATTGCTGCTAAAATTGGTTTAATATCTGGTTGTTTGCTCTATATAATTAGTCAGTTTTTTTTACAACCTTATTTTATAAATACAGCTTTAGCAGAAGCAAAATTAAACGGAATTATAGAAGCTTCAGAATTAGCGTTAATAGAATCACAAGCATATCCACATTTTTTAGATGTGATGGCAATTCTATTTGTTTTAAATATATTGATAATGCTTATAATAGGTAAATTAAAACCAAGAGAAATTGCGTATTCACAAGAGTACACAAAACAAGTAAATATTTCTCCTTGGAAATACGTGAATCAAGTAAGTATTATAATTTGTGTGATTGTTATAGGTGTTTATATCTATTTTGCATAATTAAAAAATAGAAGAAATTATTAACAGAAGGATATAGTTATATTGGCTCTTATCCTAAAAAAAGCTGAATATTTAAAATATTCAGCTTTTTTATTTTGTATTTTTTATTCAATTTAGTAAAAAAAAGAGCCTCAAAAATAATTTTGAGGCTCTTATATCTTTAAAAGAGTGCTAATTTCGGTCGTTTAAATTCCGTCTCCTAAACTTTTTAGTTTTTCAGTATTTTCTGCAAGCATCAATTCGTCAATAATTTTCTGAATATCCCCATTCATAATATTAGGTAAATCATATAAAGACAAACCAATTCTGTGATCTGTAACTCTACCTTGTGCATAATTATACGTTCTAATTTTTGCACTTCTATCTCCAGAAGAAACCATAGAACCACGTTTTAAAGCATCTTCTGCGTTTTTCTTCGCTAATTCCATATCGTATAAACGAGAACGTAAAACTTTAAAAGCTTTCTCTTTATTTTTATGCTGACTTTTTTGATCTTGACATTGTGCAACCAAACCAGTTGGAATATGTGTTAATCGAACTGCAGAATACGTTGTGTTTACAGACTGACCTCCAGGACCTGAAGAACAGAAAAAATCGATTCTTACATCTTTTGGGTTAATCTCTACATCAAATTCTTCTGCTTCAGGAAAAACCATACAGGTTGCTGCTGATGTATGCACTCTACCTTGTGTTTCAGTTTGAGGAACTCTTTGTACACGATGCACACCAGCTTCAAACTTTAAAATTCCATACACATTGTTTCCTGTAACTTCGAATTGTATTTCTTTAAAACCACCATTTGTTCCTTCAGAATAATCTACTGTAGAAACTTTCCAACCTTTACTTTCACAATATTTAGAATACATTCTAAACAAATCTCCAGCAAAAATACTAGCTTCATCTCCACCTGTACCTGCTCTTAATTCTACAACTGCGTTTTTGGAATCTTCTGGGTCTTTAGGAATCAATAAAAATTTAATTTCATCTTCTAATTGAGGTATTCTAGTATTGGCTTCCTCCATTTGCATCTTAGCCATTTCTGTCATTTCAGGATCAGAACCGTCTGCAATTATTTCTTTAGCCTCTTCTATATTGCCTGTTAATTCTCGGTATTCTTCACCTTTTTTATTAACATCACCTAAATCTTTATATTCTTTCATCAATTGCGCATAACGCTTTTGATCCATGATAATTTCTGGCTGAATAATTAAATCAGAAACCTCATCATAACGTTGCTTAACAATTCTTAATTTATCTAACATCTTCTACTCTTTTCTTAAGGTGCGAATTTACAAATTTTATTCGTAATTATTTTTTATTTTCATTTAACTATATTTGATAAAAAATCTTTCTATAATGAAAAAATTGCTTTTATTTAGTTGTTTTATGTTGATGCTATCATGTACTAAAAATAGCAACTTAACACAAAAACCTACTTTTTTAATTGGAGAATGGAAGCGTTTGGACGATAAACCTGGCAACCAAACTTATGAAATGTGGAACACTAATTTAGTTGGAATGGGGTACACAATTACAGACTCAAAAAAATCTTTTCAAGAAACATTGGCAATTGTTACTATTAAAGATACTTTATATTTAGAAGTAAGAGGTATAAATGAACAACCCACGCTTTTTAAATTTACGGAACAAACAGATTCTTCTTTTGTTTGCGAAAATCCGCAGAATGAATTTCCTAAAAAAATAAAATATTTTTTAGACAATAAACAGTTGAAAGCTATTATTTCTGCTGAAGATTTTAGAATAGATTTTATTTTTGAAAAAGTGCATTAAATTACTTTTTTACTTTGAGATTGTAAAATAAAAAGTGGTTCCTACTTCTTCTTCGCTTTCAAGCCAAATTTTACCATTATAAAATGTTACTATTTTTTTTACGATAGATAATCCTATTCCAGAAGAAGAACTTGTGCTTTCTAATTTAGTGAAAACTTTAAAAATTTGATCAAAATAAGCAGCTTTAATACCAATTCCATTGTCTTTTACAAAAAACTGATACTGATTTTCTTTTTCAGTGAAACCAATTTCAATATTTCCATTTGGTTTGTTGTTGTATTTAATGGCATTTTGGATTAAATTCTGAAAAAGTTGACTAAATTTCCAATTATTTCCTCTTAAAATCGGTAAATTTTCTTGAACTTTAATGGTAATGTGTTCAGGAATTAAAATTAATTTTAAAACTTCTTGAATAATAGAATTTAAATTGACTGTTTGATTTTCAGAGTTTTGATTATCTATAGTTGAGTAATCTAAAATTCCATTAATTAAATAATCTAACTTTTCTACATTAAACAACACTTCGTTTAAAGGCGCTATAGAACTCTTTTCTAAAATTATCTTATTATCTTCTTTAAACCAAGTAATTAGAGTATGTATATTTATAAGTGGCGCTTTTAAATCATGAGAAACCATTTGAGCATAATCATTTAATTGCTCGTTTTGGAGTGATAAACTTTTTAATAATTCTTCTTTTTTTTCTTTTTGTTGTTTAATTAATTCTTCTTGCTCTTTTCTTTGGATGACATTTACAAGCATATTTGCGAAAACAAAAAGAATGTTTTTTTCATTTTCTGTATATTTATGAATCTGTTTAACCGAATCGAAACCAACAAAACCTATAAGCTCGCCATTTTTAATTTTAGGAATGGCAATTAAACTTTTAATTCCCTGAGGTTGTAATATATTATATAATCCTAATTTACCTTCTTTAGGTAAAAGACTTACATCTTCTACATAAAATGCTTCACCATTTTTATGAGAATTTAACCAAAAATCTAAATGTTCTAAGGGTATTTCTTGTAAGTTTTCGATTTCTGCTTCAATCCCTTTATTACACCATTCGTAGGTGTTTTTTGTAGTATTTTTATTAAAATCGTACGTAAAAATATAGCTTCTATCAGCACCAACAAACTCTCCAATTTGTTTTAAAGATTTTTCTATAAGTTCATCTATTTTAGATAAATCTGCATTAATGTATTTTGTAGAAATACTAATTAATAAATCTTGAAAGCGTAATTGATAATCGATAATTTTATCTTTTTCGCTTTTTTGAGTATTCATTTATAATGTTTTTAGGCTGTTTTTACTTACAATTAATCAAAAACCACAAAAGTAGGTTTATTTTAATAATAAGTTTGAAATTAAAATGGTTTGAAAATTTGATAAATCAACTTTTATTTATTTTTAAGGTAATAAAAAAAGAGCAGAAACATATATAACTACTCCAAATCCTTTTTAAAATCGATGATTAGTTTTTGAACTTTCTTATTGTCTAAAACAATTGGGTAAATTTCTTTTAAAATTACGTGGTATTCGTAATCTAAATTTAGCCCTACAATTAAATGATTAAAACCATAATTTTCATTATTTAAAGTCAAAAACAAACCTGCCAATCTATATTCTATTTCAGCAAAGTTTTTATATATTTTTTGAGCATCATACAAGACTGAAATCGCTTTATTAAAATCACCTAAAAACGATAATACATCAACTAAAGCTATATAAATTTCAAGATCGTTATTCCCTAGCTCCAAGCATTTCTCGAAACCAGATACTGCTTCTTCATAAAAATTAAGCTTCATTTTAATTTCTGAATATCGTTTCCAATAAGCAGAATTATCATCATCTATCTTTAAGGTTTCTGCAATATAATAGGCTGCTTTTTGGTAATTTTTATCATCATAATAAATATCAGCTAGTAAAATCCAACCTTTTTCTAATAAAGGATCTTCGTGAACGGCTTTTTTATAGTACGAAATTGCAGCATCATATTTGTCTAATTTTTTATAACATTCTCCAATCCTAATATTAACAAATGCTGTAGGATCGTCTATATTTAACGTTATTAAATAATTATCAATAGCTTCTTGGTATTCGCCTAATTCTTCTAACGTTTTTGCTTTTTCTAAATAACCACCAATAAAATGTTCATCAACTAAAAGAGCATAATCAAAAGCAATTAAAGCATCTTTATAATTACCTAAAATATAATGTTGGCATCCTAATTGATGCCAAGCAACTTCACTATATGGGTTTTTATCTATGTAGCTATTTAAATATATAATTGCCTCTTTATGTTCTTTTTTCATATCAAAACAATACACAATGTTACAAAGTGCAAGATAATCATCAATATGTGCATTTATACAATTTATAAAGTTTAAACGTGCGTTTTCATAATCGTCTAAATACAAACATTCCATCCCTATTAAAGTCCATACATAAGGTTTATCGAATGTAATGGGTAGTGCTTTTTTTAGGTTGTTAATTGCTTCTTCATGATTACCAGATTTAGAATCTATAAGAGCTCGTTGTGTATAAACTTCAAAATTATTTGGTTCTAATTCTTCTATTTTCGATAAAATTAAAATGGCTTTATCAACCTCATTATCAAAGACATGCATCTCAACTTGAAAAAATTTCAAGTCAGTAGATTCAGGATGTTGTTCTAAACCTAACTTAATTGCTTGTTTTGCAAGCGCGTGCTTACCCATATCTAAATATTGGATAATAATATCCTCAAACTCATCCAAATCAAAAAAATAGACATTTTTGGTTTTGAGCATCGATTCAAATTTTGTTAAAGACATACTTACTAGATTCGAATTATTAATCTAAAATACTACAACTCTTTTGAAAGACATTAAAAAGGATTTTTTGTTTTCAACAATTTAATTAACAAGAAATATACGAAAAATTTTTAACATATTAAATTGATAAGAATTGAACTTACTTCATTTAAAAATATTAAAACTTACTTTTGATGAGTAAAATCTATGATATTTTGTTAAATTCGAGCCTGCTTATATTTTGCGCATACGTTTATTTACCTTAATTTTGATTCTAGCAACTATCCTCTTAAATTTGATAGCTTTCTTATGAGCAAAAAAACTTTATTAAACTCAAAAGATATTGAAATTATCCTTCATAGATTGGCTTGCCAGCTAATTGAAAATCATAACGATTTTTCTAATACTGTGTTAATTGGCTTGCAACCTAGAGGAACTTTTTTGGCAAATCGATTAGCAAATTTGTTAAAAACAGCTTACAATATTAAAGATTTAAAATTGGGCTTGTTAGATATTACATTTTACAGAGACGATTTTAGAAGAAAAGACACACCTTTAGCTGCAGAAACTACAAAAATCGATTTTTTAATAGAAAATAAAAAAGTGGTTATTATAGATGATGTACTTTTTTCTGGTAGAAGTATTAGAGCTGCTTTAACTGCAATTCAATCTTTTGGAAGACCAGATTCTATTGAACTATTAGTGTTAATTGACAGACGATTTAGCAGACACTTGCCAATTCAACCAAATTATAGAGGCAGACAAGTAGATGCCATTAACGAAGAAAAAGTATTAGTTTCTTGGAAAGAAACACATAAAAAAGATGCTGTATATATTGAGCAAACATAAATATGGATACATTAAGCGTAGAACATTTATTAGGCATAAAATATCTGAATGAAAATGATATTAACCTTATTTTTAAAACTGCAGATCATTTTAAAGAAGTAATTAACAGACCTATTAAAAAAGTACCTTCTTTAAGAGATATTACGATTGCCAATTTATTTTTCGAAAACAGTACAAGAACAAAACTTTCTTTTGAATTAGCAGAAAAAAGGCTTTCTGCAGATGTTATTAATTTTTCTGCTGGGCAGTCTTCCGTAAAAAAAGGAGAAACTTTAATTGATACCGTAAACAACATTTTAGCTATGAAAGTAGATATTGTTGTAATGCGTCATGGAAATGTTGGTGCAGGTGTTTTCTTATCAAACCACGTAAATGCAAAAATTATAAATGCTGGAGATGGAACGCATGAACACCCAACGCAAGCCTTATTAGATTCTTATTCTATTAGAGAAAAACTAGGTTCTGTAAAAGGAAAAAAGATTGTAATTATAGGCGATATTTTACACTCTAGAGTTGCTTTATCAAACATATTTGCATTGCAATTGCAAGGTGCTCAAGTAAAAGTTTGTGGCCCAACAACCTTAATACCAAAATATATTACAAGTTTAGGAGTTGAAGTGGAAACTAATCTTAAAAAAGCTTTAGAATGGTGTGATGTTGCCAATGTTTTACGGGTGCAAAATGAAAGAATGGATATAAAATATTTCCCATCTACCAGAGAATACACACAACTTTTTGGCATAAATAAAGAAATTTTAGACAATCTTGGCAAGAAAATTGTTATAATGCATCCAGGACCCATTAACAGAGGTGTAGAAATTACAAGTGATGTTGCAGATTCTGATCAATCTATAATATTGAATCAAGTTGAAAATGGTGTTGCTGTAAGAATGGCTGTAATTTATTTATTAGCGCAGCAAATTAAAAGGTAAAAGTTAGAAGTTGGAATAAATAGAATGTAAAATGAACATCAAAAATAAAGAGTCTTATATACTTATTTCTTCGGATGAAAATTCATTCTCAGAATTCTATGCTTTATTTTTAGAAAAAGTAGCAATTTATAAAAAACAACATATCGTTTTAAAAATTTCTGATAAAATAAACATAACTAAAGAAGATTTTTTATTATTTTTAGATGTTGCAGCAGAAAAAAAGAAAGAAAAAACATCTTTTGTTATTGTTTCTGACGCTGTAAATATGGATGATTTTCCTGAAAACTTTAATATTGTACCTACTTTAATTGAAGCAGAAGATATTATAGAAATGGAAAATATGGAAAGAGAATTAGGCTTTTAAACCCCAAAAATCATGATAAAAAAATTACTTTTTACACTTTTATTATTTGTTTCTCTTCTTGGGTTTTCTCAAGAAAAAACAATTGAAGATATTTCTACAGCTCCAAATCCTTTTACTATAAGTACAAATATTACATTTTATACAGCAACAAAATCGACTATAACTTTAAAAGTTAAAAATGTTTTAGGTAAAACTGTATTTAAAAAAGAATATGAAACTAAAATTGGTAAAAATGCTATTGTTTTTTACAAAAACGATTTAGCTGCTGGCATGTATATTTATAGCATTCAAAACGAAGAAAGTATTACTTCTAAACGTTTTGTAATTCAATGAGTTTAAGCCTTACTATTTTAGGCTGTCATTCAGCAACTCCTAGAGCAAATGCTTTTCCTACTTCACAATATTTAGAAATAAATAACCGCCATTTTTTAATAGATTGTGGTGAAGGCACTCAACGTCAAATGCGTAAGTATAAAGTTGGTTTCACTAAAATAAATCATATTTTTATTTCTCATTTGCATGGAGATCATTTTTATGGTTTGGTTGGTTTATTATCTACTTATGGAATTTTAGGAAGAGAAAAAGAATTGCATATTTATGGTCCAAAAGGCATTAAAAAAGTAACGCTGTTACAGTTAAAAATCTCTGAAAGTCATGCTAAATATCCAATGATTTTTCACGAATTAACATCCAAAGAAAGTGAACTAATTTTTGAAGACGATAAAGTTTCTGTGCGAACAATTCCTTTAAAACACAGAGTTTATACAAATGGTTATTTATTTACTGAAAAGGAAAAGCCTTTAAAATTACATATTGATAACATCAACAATTATGATGAAATTGATAGAGCTGATTTTAACAATATAAAAGCTGGTAAAGATGTTGTTTTATCAACTGGAGAAATTATTCCAAATGCTGAACTTACTTTACCACCAAAAAAAGCATTAAGTTTTGCTTTTTGTAGTGATACAGTCTATAAACCAAACATTATTCCTATCATAAAAAATGCTGATCTTTTATATCATGAAGCTACTTTTTTAGCTGACAAACAAGAATTGGCAAAAAAAACAAAACATTCCACATCAAAAGAAGCTGCACAAATTGCCAAGGATGCTAATGTTGGTCAATTAGTTGTTGGGCATTATTCAGGACGATATAAGAATATTGACTTGTTTAAAGAAGAAGCACAAGAAATTTTTGAAAATTCAGAATTAGCAATCCCTGGAAAGGTTTTTACGATTCAATAAATTCTCTTATTTTTTTTAGATCAACAGAAATATTTTAATATTGGTTTGTAGATAACAATACTAAAGTACAAGCAATTTCAGATTCTATCTGATTATTTTTTAACAGTTTTATAAACTCCATATTTTCTGTTCCAGGATTAAAAATTACTCTTCTTGGTTGTAAACTAATAATATAATCATAATACTCTTCCTGTCTTTTAGGATTTAAATATAAAGTAACAGTATCGATGTTTTTATAAGCCACTTTTTCATCATCAATATCAACATCCAAAACTTTTCCTTTTCTTAAACCTAAAGCTAAAACTGATAAGTTTTTATCTCTTAGTCTTTTTATAGCAATATTTGAATATCTATTTGGATTTGTGGAAGCACCAATTACTAATGTTGTATTATTCATAATTCTAAAATAGGTTAAACAAAATTAAAATCAATTATAAAATTTGTAATTTTAATTGAATAATTTAAATATACTTAAATAAAAAATGATACTTTTGTTAAAAAATTGTTAATTACCTCTACGTTTTAGTATTACTAAGCCTACATATGGAAATAAAAAAGATTAGTTTCTTATTTTGTTTTTTGTTTGCAATTACTGTTGTTTCACAAAATAATAAGAAAAATACAGGTATTATATCTGGTATCATATTGGATTCTAAATCAAACAAAAAGCTTGCATACGCAACAATAGTTTGTAAGGACAAACACAATACTATTTTAAATGGTAGTGTTACAAATAAAAAAGGTGAATTTAAAATAACTCAACTCCCTTTAGACTCCATTTTTTTAAATATTCAATTTATTGGCTATAAGAGTTTTGATAAAAAAATCTTGCTAAGCGAAAAAAAACCAAGTTTTAATTTGTCTAAAATTTATCTTCAAGAAATTATAGTAAATTTAGATGAAGTTGTTGTTGATGCAGAAATTTCTGTAACAGAACAAAAAATTGATAGAAAAGTTTATAATGTTGGTGAAGATTTAAATGCAACTGGCTCAAATTCTTTAGAATTGTTAGAAAATATTCCATCTATACAAGTAGATTTTCAAAACGGCACCATTAATTTAAGGGGTAATAATAATGTAAGGGTTTTGGTTGATGGTAAACCTTCCAACTTATCTTCGGCTCAATTATTAAAACAAATTCCTTCTTCATCTGTAAAAAGTGTTGAAATTATTACCAATCCATCAGCGAAATATAATCCTGAAGGAATGAGTGGTATTATTAATATTATTCTGAAAAAAAACACGTCTATTGGTTTTAATGGAAGTGTAACTTTGGGTGTAGAACAAGGCATAAATACGAGACCAACTGGTTCTTTTGATTTTAAT
The DNA here is from genome assembly GCF_001761365.1 of Polaribacter vadi. Lineage (NCBI taxonomy): Bacteria > Pseudomonadati > Bacteroidota > Flavobacteriia > Flavobacteriales > Flavobacteriaceae > Polaribacter > Polaribacter vadi. The sequence continues at coordinate 1,284,115 of NZ_CP017477.1, forward strand.
TATAGAGTTCATAAATTCAATTTTTATGGGAATTATGGTTTAGATTTTGGAAAGTTCGAAACTATTTCTTTTTTAAACAGATTGGATAAAGATTTAAAACAGGACATTAATTTTTTAGATAACTCCACCACCAATTTCGCTAAAATTGGTGTCGATTTTTACATCAATCCAAAAAACACACTTTCTTTTTATACCACACAAAGCAATACAAATACCGACTTTTTTGTAGATACAAAAACAGTTTTTGACGGAAATTTAATTTTTGATTCAGAAAATTTATCAATCTTTAAAAACAGAGAAACTGCTTATAATTTAGATTATAAATTAGATTTTAAAGAAGATGGCGAATATATTGAGTTTGAAGTAAACTATACTAAAACCGACAATCCACAAGAAGATAATATTACCGAAAATTTAAATAGAAACAATCGAGAATTCAATTTTACAAATACAACTGTAAGTGATAACTCCATCTTTTTAGCAAATTTAGATTACGCAAAACCCTTAAAAAATGGTGTTTTAGAATTGGGTTTAGAAGCTAGAATTCAAAATGTTTTTAACGCAGTAGAAACTAGTCAAGAAATACAAACTGGAGCAGGCCAGCCATCTATTCGTCAAGGAAACTCAGCATTAACTTACGATAGAGAGATTTATTCAGGGTACATCAATTTTTCTAAAGAATATAAAAAAATAAGTTGGCAAGTAGGTTTGCGTTTTGAGCAATTTGCTTTAGATGGCAAATTTTCTAATACAGAGCAAGCTAATTTAGAAGCCATTTCAGATAAAATATTTAGCGTTTATCCATCAACTTATTTAACTTTTACACCCTCAGAAAAAAATCAATTTCAAATAGGTTATAGCAGAAGAGTAGACAGACCAAGTATTGGGCAAGTAACACCAATTCAAGAATGGAATTCTCCTTTATCTATTTCTGTTGGAAACAGGAATTTAGTGCCACAATTTACCAATTCGTTCGAACTTAATTATACAAGAACTCTTGAAAAAGGGTCTATAAATCTTGGCACTTTTTATAGAAGAACATCAAATTTAATTGGAAGAATTTTTAATGTTGATGCTACAAACGAAGACCGACAAATAATTTCGTACGCAAATTTTGATAGTGCAGAAAGCTATGGATTTGAATTCTCATCTAGCTTTAAACCTTTTTCTTGGTGGACTTTAAGACCAAGTGCAAATCTTTATTTTCAAGACAATCAAGGATATATTAATAATAATTTAGAAGTAGCTAATAATACGTTGTTTACTGCAAGAGTTAGCAATAGTTTTAAAGCTACTAGCAAACTTCGTTTTAGTTTATCAGCTTCCTACAGAGGAAAAAATGAAACTGTTTTAGCGAAGGTTGATGATTACTATTTAGTAAATCTTTCTGCAAGATATTCAATTTTAAAGGGTGATGGTTCAATAACTTTAAGAGGAACAGATATTTTTGATGGCTATAAAATAAATTTCTTAAGCACAAATCCATTTGAGCAAAATGGCCAATATACTTTAGAATATAGCAGTATATATTTAGGTTTTACTTATAATTTTGGGAAAGGTAAAAATAGAGAAAGAGCAAGAAAATATAGAGAAGAAAACGAAACTCAAGGAAGTGGAGGCGTTTTGTAATCGTTTTAAAAAATATTTTAAATTATATTAAAAAAAGAAGTCATTAAAAATATTAATGACTTCTTTTTGATTTTGCCCTTTTCAAAATTAAATGCTTATTTTTTTAACACATAATTTTATTCGTATTAAAAAAAATCACTTTTCATTAGTGGCATCAAAGGAAGCTTTTAGCGCTAAAGAAACATTGATTAAACAAAAAAATAAAATTAAAATTGAATTTATTTTCGAGCTTCCAAAAGGAATAAAATTCATAAAAACATTCATACCAATTACAATTAAGCAAATATTTGATATCAATAATAGTACTTTATATTTTTTCTTCATCATTTTAAATATCGGAAAAACTTACCATCGAATTACAACAGAACCCCAAGTAAAACCACTACCAAAAGCAGCTAAAACAACCAAATCATTGTCTTTAATTTTACCCATTTCCCAAGCTTCAGTTAAGGCAATAATTACAGAAGCTGCAGTTGTGTTTCCATATTTTTGAATGTTATTGTGAACTTTATCATCACTCAAACCAAATTTCTTTTGAATAAATTGTGCAATTCTCAAATTCGCTTGGTGAGGAATTAACATATCAATATCTTCCTTCTTTAAATTATTGGCTTCTAAACCTTCTACAATAGCTTCCGAAAAACGAACAACTGCATGTTTAAATACAAATTGCCCATTCATATAAGGAAAATACGATTGATCTTCTGGGTTATTTTCTGCAATAATTTCTGGAACCCATCTTCCAGTTGCTGGGCCATCTAACATTAATTCTCTTGCATGAGAACCTTCTGAATGTAAATGAGATGATAAAATTCCTTTACCTTTTTCTTCACTTCTAGATAAAATTGCTGCTCCTGCTCCATCACCAAAAATTACAGTAACTCCTCTACCTCTAGTCGATTTTTCTAAACCTCCAGAATGATTTTCTGCACCAATTACCAAGATGTTTTTATACATGCCTGTTTTTATAAATTGATCTGCCACAGACATTGCATAAATAAACCCAGAACATTGGTTTCTAACATCTAAAGCACCAATAGTTGGCATCTCTAACATATCTTGCACACGAACTCCACCTCCTGGAAAATACATATCTGGACTCAAAGTTGCAAACACAATAAAATCGATATCATCTTTTGTTAAACCTGCTCTTTCAATGGCAATTCTTGCAGCTTTTGCACCCATTGAAGAAGTATTGTCATCGGTTTTTGGATCTATCCATCTTCTTTCCTTGATTCCTGTTCGTTCTTGAATCCATTCATCTGAAGTATCCATAAACTCTTTTAAGTCGTTGTTGGTTACAACATTTTCTGGAACATAATATCCTAAACCAGTGATTTTTGAATTATACATAATTTATTGAGCTGTATTTTATTATTTGTCTTTTTTTAACATACAAAAATAGTGAATTTTCAATTTATAAACTATTATTGGATTTTTGTTTCTTTCTGTCATCTTGTCATAATATAATCTTTGGTATTTTTTTTGACTACTTGTAATCACAATTAAAAAAGTCAAATTAAATACATATAAAATGGCAAAAGGAAATATTAATGTATCTGTAGAAAATATTTTTCCACTGATAAAAAAATTCTTGTATTCTGATCACGAAATCTTTCTACGTGAATTAATTTCTAACGGAACAGATGCAACTACAAAATTGAAACACTTAATTTCTATTGGCGAAGCTAAAACAGAATTAGGTGATGCAAAAATTACAATTTCTATTGATGAGAAAGCAAAAACCTTAACAATTAAAGATCAAGGTTTAGGAATGACAATGGATGAAGTTGAAAAATACATCAACCAAATTGCGTTTTCTGGAGCTGAAGAATTTTTAGAAAAATATAAAGATGATAAAAACGAAACAGGTGTTATCGGACATTTTGGTTTAGGTTTTTACTCAGCTTTTATGGTAGCAGAAAAAGTAGATATTTTCACAAAATCTTTTAAAGACGAACCTGCTGCACATTGGAGTTGTGATGGTTCTCCTGAATACACATTGGTTGAGCATGACAAATCTGACAGAGGTACAGAAATTGTTTTACACATTGCAGAAGATTCTTTAGACTTTTTAAAAGAAGATAAAATTAAAGGTTTACTAAACAAATACAATCGTTTTAACCAAGTGCCAATTAAATTTGGAACTAAAAAAGTAAACGATCCAGATTTTACGCCTGCAACTACAAAAGATAAAGACGGAAAAGAAACAACTGAACCTCACAAACAAATTGAGGTTGATAATATCATTAATAATACTGAACCTGCTTGGACAAAAGCGCCTGCAGATTTAAGTGATGAAGATTATACGAATTTCTATAGAGAATTGTATCCAATGCAATTTGAAGAATCTTTATTTCACATTCACTTAAATGTTGATTATCCTTTTAACTTAACAGGAATTTTGTTTTTCCCAAAGTTGAGCACTTCTATGGATATGCAAAAGGACAAAATTCAATTATATCAAAATCAAGTGTATGTAACTGATAATGTTGAAGGAATTGTGCCAGACTTTTTACAAATGTTAAAAGGTGTTATTGATTCTCCAGACATTCCTTTAAATGTTTCTCGTTCTTATTTACAGGCTGATGGTGCTGTAAAGAAAATATCAGGATATATTACTAAAAAGGTTGCTGATAAATTATCTTCTTTATTCAAAAAAGATCGTCCAGATTTTGAGAAAAAATGGAACGATATTAAAGTAATTATTGAATATGGAATGTTGTCTGAAGATAAATTCTTTGACAAAGCAAAGAAATTTGCATTGTATCCAACAGTTGCAGATTCTTATTTTACGTTTGATGAATTAATTGAAAAAACAAAAGATGCTCAAACTGATAAAGATGGGAATCACGTAGTTTTATATACTTCAAATAAAGAAGCACAACACAGTTATATTGAAGCTGCAACAGCTAAAGGTTATGAAGTTTTAGTATTAGATTCACCAATTATTTCGCATTTAATGCAGAAATTAGAAGGTGGAGATGCTAAAGTGAAGTTTACGAGAGTAGATTCAGATTTTATTGATAATTTAATCAAGAAAGATGAAACTACAATTTCTAAATTATCTGACGAAGAAAAAGAAACTTTAAAGCCAATTATTGAAGCAAACGTTCCTAAAGAAACGTATACAGTTCAATTAGAAGCTATGGATTCTGATGCTTCTCCTTTTATAATTACGGTTCCAGAATTTATGCGTAGAATGAAAGAAATGCAAGCTTCTGGTGGTGGAGGAATGATGGGAATGGGTAATTTCCCAGATATGTACAATTTAGTGGTAAACACAAATAGTCCATTAATTGCGAACATCTTAAACGAAAAAGATGAAGCTTCTCAGAAACACTTAATTTCTCAAGCTTTTGATTTAGCAAAATTATCTCAAAACCTTTTACATGGTAAAGAGTTGACGAGTTTTATTAAGCGTTCTTACGAATTGATTAAGTAAAAACTATAATTTGTTATGCTGAATTTACTTCAGCATCTCATAAATATTTTAAACCTCCTTGTGAAAACTTGGAGGTTTTTTCGTTTAAAAACAGTAGTTTAGTATCAACCAAAAATCAATATTAAAAATGATTATAGACGTACACACGCACCTTAATAATTATCATGAAGATAGAGTAACATCAATTACCGAAAGTTTAGATTTATTATCTAACACAATGAAGGACAACCATGTAGACTATGCCCTTATTTTATCATCTTACAAAGTAAACGAACACAGACCCAGCACAAAACAAGTAGTGGAAGCTGTAAAAGGATATAAAAATTTAGGTGTTGTTGCAGGCATTAGTTATTTGCATTATAATTATAAAGACATCATAGAAATTAGTCAATATCTAAAAGAAGGCCATATAAAAGCTTTAAAATTTTATCCTGGTTACGAACCTTTTTATCCAAATGATATTCGCTTTAAACTTGTGTATGAAATGGCTATTGAATATGATGTGCCAGTGATGTTTCATTCTGGAGATACGTATGCACCCAATGGAAAAGTAAAATATTCTCATCCCTTACATATTGATGATTTGGCTGTAGATTATCCAGATTTAAAAATTGTAATTTGTCACGTTGGGAATCCTTGGATTAAGGATTGCATGGAAGTTGTTTATAAAAACAAAAACGTGTATGCAGATATTTCTGGTTTGGTTTTAGGCGATTTTTCTTACAAGTTCGAACGTTACATGAAAAAGGAAATCGAAGAAATGATTATTTATGCTGGGAACCCAAAATATTTATTATATGGAACAGATTGGCCAATTTCTAACATGAAATCGTATTTACAATTTATGAAACAATTAGATTTACCCGAAGATAAAAAAGAATTAATTCTTTGGCAAAATGCTGCAGAATTGTTTAAAATTGATGTTAAGGAATTGAGGTAAAAAAGTATATTTTAAATTGAAACTAATAATAATAGTAATAATAATTGATTAATAAATTTTGAAAAAATATGAAAGCAATAAAAAAAATCGGATTCATAATTTGCTTATTAATTTTAGCCTCCTGCTCTTCAACAAAGAATATTTCCACTATTGATAGAGATGGGAGTTCATTTGAAAAAGCAATTATAGTAAACAGCATTTCAGAAGAGTATGAATATGCTAGAAAAGTTTGTTCAAATTGCCAATTATTAGGTCAATCTTTAACTTTTAATAAGAAAAAGAAACCTTTTGATGTTTTAGAATTTAAAAAAGAAAATGACGAAAAAGTTTCCTATTATTTTGATATTTCTAAATTTTTCGGAAAAGGATTTTAAATAGTTTACTTTTATTAAAAATTAACCACTACAAACGAAATGCAACTAACAAACAAAACAGTTTTAATTACAGGAGGTGCTTCTGGTATTGGTAAAATAATGGTTCGTTTGTGTTTAGAACGAAAAGCAAAAGTGATCATTTGGGACATCAACCAAACAGGAATTGACAACACAATAGCAGAATTCAAAAACCTTGGCGAGATTTCTGGTTTTGCTGTGGATGTTTCAAACCCAATACAAATAGAAGAAACTGCACAAAAAGTGAAACAAGAAATTGGTTTTGTTGATGTTATTATTAATAACGCAGGTATTATTGTTGGTAAATATTTTCATGAGCATTCAAGTAATGAAATTGATAAAACAATGGCAATTAATGCCAATGCTCCAATGTATATCACCAAAGCTTTTTTAAGTGATATGTTGCAGAAAAACACAGGTTATATTTGTAATATTGCTTCTTCTGGAGGTTTAATCTCGAATCCAAAAATGGCAGTTTATGTAGCAAGTAAATGGTCTTTAATTGGCTGGTCTGATAGTTTGCGTGTTGAAATGAAACAGCTTAAAAAGAACATTAAAGTAACTACAATAATGCCTTACTATATTAATACAGGCATGTTTGATGGCGTAAAATCATCTAAAATAAAAATTCTAGAACCTGAAGCAGCTTCTTTAACAATTATTAAAGCGATCGAGAAAAATAAAAAAATGGTTACAATTCCTGGTTATTTATACAGATTTGTAAAAATTGGGCAAGCAACAATGTCCATCAACTTTTTTGATTGGTTTGCAGGTTCTGCTTTAGGAATTTACAAAACAATGGACGCTTTTACTGGCCGTAAAAAGTAGTAAAAATTTTCGAAAACGATTGTTTCAATTAAACTACCTTTGTAAAAAAATAATCAATGCAGTTTACTGAGTTTCCTTTCCAAACATCCATCTTAAAAGCAGTTGCTGAAGAGCGTTTTCACACACCAACTTTAGTTCAAGAACAAGCAATTCCTTTAGTTTTATCGAAAAAAAATGTAATTGTTTCTGCACAAACTGGTACAGGAAAAACAGCCGCTTTTGCGTTGCCAATTATTCAATTGTTGCTGGATAAAGAAGTTGATGAAAATGAAACTAAAAAGATAAAATCTTTAATTGTTACACCAACTCGTGAGTTGGCAATTCAGATTTTAGAGAATTTTAAAAGTTACAGCAAATACACAGCATTAACTACTACTGCTGTTTTTGGAGGGGTTTCTTTAGAACCTCAAAAAGAAGAATTAGCAAAAGGAATTGATATTTTAGTAGCAACTCCAGGAAGATTAATTGATTTGCATTTACAAGGTTATATCGATTTAAGCTCCATTGAAATCTTTGTTTTAGATGAAGCAGATTTAATGCTAGATATGGGTTTTATCAATGATGTAAAAAGAATTGAAAAGCTTACACCAAGAAAAAAACAAACCTTATTATTTTCGGCAACTATTCCTGAAAAAATTGATGAGTTAGCAAAATCTGTGATTAAAAACGCAGTTAAAGTTGATATAAATCCTCAAGAAACTACTGCAAAAAACATTGGTCAGTTATTGTATTATCTACCAAAAAAGCATAAAACAGAGTTGTGTTTAAATTTATTGAGACATACAATTAACGGAAAAATTATCATTTTTAGACGCACCAAAATGGGCGTTGATAAATTAGAACAAACACTTTTAAAAAATGATTATAAAGTAACGAGTATTCATGGTGATAAAACTCAAATCGTAAGAAACAAAGCGATTATTGATTTTAAAAATAAAAAAGTTAATATTTTAATTGCTACAGATGTTGCTGCAAGAGGAATTGACATTACAAATGTAGATGCGATTATCAATTTTGATATTCCAAATGTGCCAGAAACCTACATTCATAGAATTGGTAGAACTGGTAGAGCTGGTAAATCTGGAATTGCTTTTTCATTTTGTTCACCAGATGAAAATGGTTATATTAAAACGATAGAAGCTTTAATTGAAAAACCAATTAAAATTATTACAGATCATCCTTTTATCATCAACAAACCAAAACACAAAAAACTACAACCCAATACAATTAGCCAAAATAAAAAAGGTAGAAAATCTGAAAATTCTAAAAAGAATAAAAAACGTTGGTATTAATTAAACTTTGAAAGATTAATTAAATTTATCCCACAAAAAAAGTTTCATCATTTTAAAAATGATGAAACTTTTTTCTTTTTACTTTTATAAATATGGTTAAAACCTATTTTTTTATTGTTTTCATAGTTACTTTAGATATCATTTCTTGCCCACTTACATTCATCGACATATTTATATTTGAATTTACAGGAATCCCAGAAGCTCCATCAATTTGCATATCTCCAGTTATTTTACCAGTAGCTATTCCTGAAATTTCGCCAGAAATATCTAAAATTACATCATTTTCAGAAATCGTTTTTACAGTATAAACAAAGTCCATTTTCATGCCTTTTTCTTCTTTAGTCATTGACCAATTGTCACCAACTTTCACTGCCTCTTTTGGGTAAACTACATTGCTAGATTGTTTTGCAATATCTTCCATTCCCATAACATTTGGCTCAATTTTTATCTCTAAAATTTCACCTAAATTATTTCCTTTTGCATACATTAAAGCGTCTAACATTGGTTGCATTTGTGTTTTCATTTGCTTTCCTCCAGCATCCAAATCTTCCTCACTTTTAGTAGAATCGAAACTTATAGCATTACCTCCTTGCAACATATCCATTGTCATTTTGGTAAATTTCATTTCACTATCATACGTATCTTCATATACTTCTGTAATTTTCAAATTTATAGTAATACCCATTCCCATAGACATTACAGCTCCCATATCTTGAGACATGTTCATAGTAACATCGTAAGTAGCACCTTTTTCATAATTTAAACGAAGTAAAGCCGTTTCTTGAGCCAAAGAAATGTTTGCAGAAACAACGAACAATAAAAGAATTAATTTTTTCATTTTTTAAAATTGTAGTTTAATATTATTTTTTTGCGCGAATATACTTTATTTTTAAATAGTTTTTTAAGTTGATAAAAAAATATCAAAAAAACAACATTTCTGATTGTTGAGTTCCCTAAATAAAAAGTAACTTTAACCTTTAAAAATGAATCAGTTACTCAATATCATTTTTAAAAACATCCTTAAACCTATAAGTTTGAAATGAATTTAAAAACATACTATTATGAAAACATTTAAAACAATCTCATTAAACAAGTCGAAATTTACTTGCATCGCTTTTTGCGTATCATTTTTCTTTTTTACAGCTACTTTACAAGCACAAGAAATAGAAATTTCAGGAACTGTAAAAGGTAAAACTTATGATAAAACAACATTATTAGATGGTGTAAATATTCTTTTAAAAGGAACAAGAACTGGAACCACGACTAATAAAAAAGGAGAATTCACATTCCCGAAAAAATTAAAAGTTGGCGATATTTTAGTATTTTCTTATTTGGGTTTAGCAAAACAAAATATAAAAATTAAAGAAAATTCTTCGGTTTTAAACATCACATTAGTAGAAGATGATAGTCAGATTTTTGGGGCTTTAAATAGCAATAAACGTTATTCCTCTAAAAAATCTAAAAACAAATAAAAATATGCAAAAAACTCTTTTTGTATGTATTTTCTTTGTCAATATTTGTTTTGCGCAAAAAGCTGATTTTAACAACATCAATTTCTCAAAAGCAGATGGTATTGCAAAATCGTATCGAAGCAAAAACTTACTAAATCTAAATGAAATCACTTTTAATATTACCAAAGATTTAGAGACTGATGTAGAAAAATTACGTTCTATTTATGTTTGGATTTGTAATAATATTGCTAATGATTTTGGTTTATACACAAAAAATAAGCGAAAAAGAAAACGTTTTCAAGAAGATTCCATTCGTTTGCACGAATGGAATTCTGAATTTAAAACACTATTGTTTAAAAGATTACTCAAAAGAAAGAAAACCATTTGTACTGGATACGCATATTTACTCAAAGAAATGTGCACTATTGTTGGTATTGAAGCCAAAATTGTAAATGGTTTTGGCAGAACTAGTACTGTTGATTTCACCACACTTACAGAAGCAAATCATTCTTGGAATCTAGTTAAAATTAACGAAAAATGGTATTTGTGCGACCCAACTTGGGCAACAGGAATCTCTTTTCCTGAAGAAGGTAAATTCTATTTTCAGTTTAATGAAGGTTATTTTTTAACAGCACCTCAACTATTTTTTAAAAATCATTTTCCGATTGAAAAAGAGTTTTCTTTGTTAAAAGATAAAACCCCTACTCTACAAGAATTTATAGAAATGCCACTTTTATATGGAGAAGCTTATAATTTTTTAGAAACGCATCTATATCCAACTAAAATGCATCAAGAAATCAAACAAAATGTTTTTTTTACATTTGAATATCAACTAAAAAAAGAGATTAAAGTTGATGATTTAAAACTCGTTATTTCATCTGGAAGCAATGAAAGAACTGTACAACCTGAAATTAATTTACAGGATAAAAAATTGGCAATAACGTATCAATTTAAAAATAGAGGTTTTTATGATGTGCATTTATATCATCAACAAAAAATAATTGCAACCTATACTTTTGAGATTTCAAGATGATGTTTGTCAAATTAAAATTTCATAAAAATAAATACTAAAATTTGAAAAAGTTGTTTTTTTCCACAAAAGCACTCCTAGAATTTATAAATAAAGAGTAATTTTATAGCTCCAAAAAATAAATATATGAAGTGGAGAAGCAATCGTAAAAGTAGTAATGTAGATGATAGAAGAGGAATGTCTTCTGGAAGATCTGGAGGTGGACTAAGTCCAATGTTAATTGGCTTATTATTGAAATTAGTTACATCTAAAAAAGGGCTAATTATTGTTGCTGTAGTTTTAGGACTCATGTATTTTACAGGTTTTAATCCACTACAGTTTATTTCTGGAGGTGCAACAAATCAAATTCAAAACACAAATTATAAAGGCTCTGCATCAGAAAATGAATTGGTAACATTTAGCAATCGTGTTTTAGTTAGTACAGAAGATGTTTGGAACAAAATAATTCCGAACTATAAAGAACCGACTTTGGTACTTTTTAGAAATTCGGTTTCTTCTGCTTGTGGTTCTGCATCAAGTGCAACTGGTCCATTTTATTGTCCTGGAGATCAAAAATTATATATCGATTTAAGCTTTTTTGAAGAAATGGCAACCAGGTTAAATGCACCTGGAGATTTTGCACAAGCCTATGTAATTGCACATGAAGTTGGGCATCACATTCAGAAATTGATGGGCACAACAGATAAAATGCAACAACTTCGAGGTCAAGTAAGTCAAAAAGAATACAATAGTTATTCTGTAAAATTAGAATTACAAGCCGATTTTTTAGCAGGTGTTTGGGCACATCATGCTCAAAACATGGATTTAATTTTAGAGAAAGGAGATTTACAAGAAGCCTTAGATGCTGCTTTTGCAATTGGCGATGATCGTTTGCAAAAACAATCTTCAGGAACTGTGGTGCCAGATTCTTTTACACATGGTACTTCTGCTCAAAGAATGCGTTGGTTTAAAAAAGGTTTTGAAACTGGTGACATTAATCAAGGAGATACTTTTAACACAAATTCCTTATAAATTTTTATTTTTTATTGATGATTAAAATTGTAAAAACGACTGTTAAAGATGCGTTTCTTTTATCGAAATTAAGTGTTGAAACTTTTTTACCAGCTCATGGACATGCAGCCAGTAAAGAAATAATATACAATTATATTGCCAATAATTTTAATGAAGAAAACTTTGTAAAAGAACTTTCTAATCCTAATTATCAGTATCATTTAATCTACTATAAAAATGAAATTGCTGGTTTTTCTAAAGTTATTTTTAATACTGAAAATGAAAATTTAGAACATAAAAACGTTACTAAAATGGAGCGTTTGTACCTAAAAAAAGAGTTTTACAATCTTAAATTAGGGAAAGAACTAATGGACTTTAATATTAAGTTGTGCAAAGAAAATAAGCAATCTGGAGTTTGGTTATATGTTTGGGTAGAAAACCATAAAGCCATTAATTTTTACAAAAAAGTTGGTTTTACACAAGCAGCAACTTATAATTTTCCACTTACAAAAACTGAAACCCGACCAAATTATGTATTGTACTTAGAATTCTGATTCCGTTAAAATTTTATGTTTTTGCGTTAATGCTTTAAAGAATGTAGCTTTACTTTTGATGCTCAATCAACGCAAAAATAAATGAAAAAAACGGCTTTAATTACAGGTGCAAGTAATGGTTTAGGAAAGGAGTTTGCAAAAATTCATGCTAAAAAAGGTGGAGATTTAGTAATTGTTGCCAGAAGCAAAGAGAAATTAGTAGCTTTAAAAGAGGAACTAGAAAAAGAATATGGAGTTCATGTTAGTGTTATTGAAAAAGATTTAACAGAACCAAATGCAGCACTTGAAGTTTATAATTTTGTGAAATTTAGTAAAATTGAAGTCGATTATTTAATTAACAATGCTGGTTTTGGTGGAATTGGTAAATTTCATGAAAGACCTTGGGATAAAGATTTATCCATGATTCAACTAAATATTATTGCTTTAACAGATTTAACTCGTAAATTTTTACCAGATTTTGTTGAAAAAAATAGTGGTAAGGTTTTAAATATCTCATCTACTGCAAGTTTAATGGCTGGCCCAATGCAAGCTGTGTATTTTGCTACAAAAGCTTACGTAACTTCTTTTAGCAATGCAATTGCAGAAGAATTACATGATACAAATGTTACTGTAACTGCTTTAATGCCAGGTGCTACAAAAACCGATTTTGGCAAAACATCTGGAATGGATAAAACTGATATGTTTAAAAGTACAGCAGATCCTAAAAAGGTTGCAGAAGATGGTTATAATGCTATGATTAATGGCGATTTAGAAATTATTTCTGGAGTTTCTTTCGCTCAGAAAATAATGATGAAAGCAATTCCTGTAACACCAAAGAGTATCCTTTTAAAACAAATAAGAAAAATGCAAGAACCAAATAATAGTTAGAACGTTTTTTGAGAACTTGTAGAAAACCTCTTTGCAATTGCAAAGAGGTTTTTGTTTTTAGTTTATTTTGTAAAAAAAAACTCAACTTTTTGAAACATTTATTTCAAAGAGTTGAGCTTTTTTATTTTAAATCAATTTTTACAATCTTGCTAGTAATTCTGCTTTCTTGTTTTCAAAATCTTCCACAGAAATAAATTCTTTGTTTTTTAAGTTTGCTAACTTTTCAATTTTAGCAAAAATATCTTCCTCCAAATTGCTGTTAGAAAATTCTTGCTTCTTTTCTTGAACAATTACATCAGGCTGATTTTGATTATTATTTTGGATATTATTGTTCTGATTATTATTAATCTGTTCTGGTTGCTGTTTCGGTTTATTTTCGCCTCCAGAAACAATTGGTAAAGAACTTAAATCTACAGTTCCATATTGGCTCGAAAAATTCACGGAATAATTTCCTCCTTGTTGTTGTCCAACCCCACCAATTTGATGATCTAAGGTATCAAACACAATTACTTTTCCATGTTGCTGAATTGCCAAACGATGTATGTTTGAGAAAATAGCATAACTTGTATCATTCTGACTTCCAGTAGAATTTGGGAAACCTAAATCTCCCCACCAATTTCCAGCAGAATTATTATTAAAACCTCCTTGACTTTGGCTTTGTTGGCTATAATTTTGGTTGTTTTTTTGTCGATTATTATGATTTTGAACTTTAGGTAAAGGTTTGTATTGAATGCCTCCTTGATGAATTAAGTTTGAAATTTCTATACACAAACCATCTACTGTATATTTTAATTGATTGTTAAACATATCACCAACCATCGTCATTCCTCCTTGCATCCATTGACCTCCACCACCTAATTCAGCAATGTTAAATTGTGCCATGGTTCCATTACTCCTTATTAAAGTGTGCGTTAAATCTGTAACTGCACCAATACTAATGTTATAACGATTCGCTATGTTATTCATATTTTGAAAACTAGCATCTGTGAATATTGCATTCATAATTTATTCTTATTTAATAAAAATGTTTGTTTTACATTTTCGCGACAAAGGTAGTCTTAAAGAATACAATTAAGTTTCTTTTTCAAATTAGTTTTTAGGTAATTTATGTTAAAAATAAAGATTTAACATTTTGAAATTGTGCAACTTAAAAACGTTTATCAATAATTAAAATAAACGAAAAAATCTAGAGCTTTAAAAGTAAAAAACTCTAGATTTTTAATTCAAACTAAAAAAGTTTTATAAGTTGTTTTTAATTATCTATACTCTGGGTTTTCAAAACCCCAATGTGTTCCATCATCCCATTCTTCTCTTGAGTTTCCATAATTATCATAGCCATTATTTTCTTTTAGCATTTTTGCTAGGTGCAATAAATTGTATGTCATAAATGTGGTATTTCTGTTTGTAAAATCTGAATCGAAACCAACTGGAGGATTTATTTTTTTATCCTTAAACTCAGTATCTCCATAACTTGGTCCTGGACCTACTCTACCAATCCAACCACAATCTGCTTGAGGTGGAATTGAATAACCAACATGTTGCATTGCATACAAAATACCCATTGCACAATGTTTTATTCCATCTTCATTACCAGTAACTAAACAACCACCAACTTTTCCGTAAAATATATATTGACCTTTCTTATTTGTTTTGCCACTCATTGCATACAAACGCTCAATTAATTTTTGAGCTTCAGAAGATTTTTCTCCCAACCAAATTGGCGTTCCAATAATTAAAACGTCTGCAGCCATTACTTTTTTAAATATTTCTGGCCAACTATCTTTCTCAAAACCATGTTCTGTCATATCTGGATAAATACCAACTGCAACATCTTCATCTATAAGTCTTATGGTTTCAAAAGCAACATTTTCTTTTTCTAAAATTCTTTGAGAAACTTTCATTAATGTTTCTGTATGACTTTCTTGAGGAGATTTTTTCAAGGTACAATTGATGTATAATACTGATAGGTTGGAAAATTTCATAAAGTGTAGAATTTTAAATTAGATAAAAACTTTCAAAAAAAGAATTTAATTATTTTTCTGAAGTAGTAAAATTAACTTAAAAATAAGAAGACTTTGAACTGTAATCAGTTTAATTAGAACTGCTTTGCACTTTATTGCTTATCATTTTTATAATTAATATTGAAAACAATTAAAGTTATAACTTTTTAGCTATCAAACAAATAGAATGTTTCTTTTAATTAAAAGATTTCATTATAATGTTAAAAACCCTGTTTTATAAAAACATTACAAATTTCAAGTAGGTAAAGAATTACCTATTCTTAGGTATAAACACAAAGTACTGATTACCATATATTTGAAAATAACTTAAAACTTAAATTATGAAAAAAAGAAAAATTTTATTTTTTGCTCTATTTACATTTTTAACAATTACAATGTTTAGTTGTGAAGAACTTTTTGGACTTGAAGAAGAAGAGGAAGCAGTTGTAGAAACTGTTGCTTGTGGCGATTATAATCGACCAAATAATATTGATAATCAATATGACTATCAATGCCAAGCTGCATACGTTTACAAGTGTAATGGGCAAACTGAAGCTTTAGCCAGCCAGTGTGCATATTATAAACAATTACAACAAGATCTTAATCTGCCAGATTGTGATTATTGTGATTAAAAAAAAGCCTCCAAATTGGAGGCTTATATATTTACACTAATTTCTTAGCGTTTGTTACTTTTTGCTTTGTGAGCGCAATTTCAATAACTTGTTTCATGTCTGAAACATAATGGAAAGTTAAGCCTTTTAAATAGCTTTCTTTAATTTCAAGAATATCTTTTCTGTTGTCTTCACACAAAATAATTTCTTTGATGTTTGCTCTTTTAGCTGCAAGAATTTTTTCTTTAATTCCACCAACTGGCAACACTTTTCCACGTAAGGTAATTTCACCAGTCATTGCTAACTTGTTTTTCACTTTACGTTGCGTATAAGAAGAAACTAACGAAGTTAACATGGTAATACCTGCACTTGGTCCATCTTTTGGAGTTGCACCTTCAGGAACGTGAATATGTACATTATATTTCTCTAAAACTTCTGGCTTTATACCAAATTCTTCTGCGTTCGATTTGATGTATTGTAAGGCAATTGTTGCAGATTCTTTCATAACAGTTCCTAAATTACCTGTTATGGAAAGTGTTCCTTTTCCTTTCGATAAAATAGATTCTATAAATAAAATATCGCCACCAACTCTTGTCCAAGCCAAACCTGTAACAACACCAGCAACATCATTATTTTCGAATTTATCTCTGTTTCTTGGTGTTCCTAAAATTGCTTCAATTTTTTCTGATGATAATGAAATATCATATTCTTCTTCTAAAGCAATACTTTTAGCTGCAAAACGAACCACTTTTGCGACTTGTTTTTCTAAACCACGAACTCCAGACTCACGTGTATATCCTTCTACAATTTGCTCAATTTGTTTTTTACCTAACTTTAAATCTTTGGTAGTTAAACCATGTTCTTTTAATTGTTTTGGTAATAAATGTCTTTTTGCAATTTCTGTTTTTTCTTCGATAGTATAGCCAGTTACATTAATAATTTCCATTCTATCTCTTAAAGCCCAAGGAATTTGCCCTAAATTATTGGCTGTAGCAATAAAAAGTACTTTCGATAAATCGTACCCAACTTCTAAATAATTATCGTAAAAAGCTTCATTTTGTTCAGGATCTAAAACTTCTAACATTGCAGAAGATGGATCTCCTTGATGACTTTGTCCTAATTTATCGATTTCATCTAAAACAAATACAGGATTTGATGTTCCTGCTTTTTTAAGATTTTGGATTAACCTTCCTGGCATTGCACCAATATAGGTTTTTCTGTGTCCTCTAATTTCTGCTTCATCTCTTAAACCACCTAAAGACATACGTACATATTTACGTCCTAAAGCTTCTGCAACCGATTTTCCTAAAGAAGTTTTACCAACTCCTGGAGGTCCATATAAACAGATTATTGGCGATTTCATATCGTTTCTCAACTTTAAAACTGCCAAATGTTCTATGATTCTTTCTTTAACTTTTTCTAAACCAAAATGATCTCTGTCTAAAACTTTGGTTGCATGTTTTAAATCGAATTTATCTTTAGAAAAAATTCCCCAAGGCAATTCTAACATCAACTCTAAATAACTTCTTTGCACACCATAATCTGCAGCTTGTGGATTCATTCTTTTTAAGCGATTTAACTCTTTTTCAAAAGTTTCACCAACTTCTTTCGTCCACTTTTTTGATTTGGCTTTTTTACGCATTTCTTCCAATTCTTGATCGTTAGAAACACCACCCAATTCTTCTTGTATGGTTTTTAATTGTTGATTTAAATAATATTCACGTTGTTGTTGATCTAAATCTTCGCGAGTTTTAGACTGAATATCATTCTTCAACTTTAATTTTTGAAGCTCTTTATTTAAATTTTTCAGCGTTAATAATGCTCGTTCTTTTAGACTGTCTTTTTCTAAAATTACTTGTTTTTGCATTACTGATAAATCCATATTAGAAGCAATAAAATTGACCAAAAAAGAATTTGATTGGATATTTTTTATCGCAAAAGAAGCTTCACTTGGTAACATCGGGTTTTCCTTAATTACAGCTAAAGCTTGTTCTTTTATAGCATCGATAATTGCTTCAAATTCTTTTTCATCTTCAATTTGCTTGTCTTCTACAGCTTCTTTTACAGTTGCTTTTAAATACGGTTCATCTTGAATTATTTCCTCAATTTCAAAACGTTTTTTACCTTGAATGATGACTGTTGTGTTACCATCAGGCATTTTTAAAACACGTAGAATTTGTGCTACAACTCCTGTAGTATTGATGTCTTTTAAAGTAGGATCTTCCTCATCTTCATTACGTTGTGCAACTACTCCAATTATTTTATTACCTTTATTAGCATCTTTAATTAATTGAATCGATTTATCTCTACCAGCTGTAATTGGTATTACAACTCCTGGAAATAAAACAGTATTTCTTAAAGGTAAAATTGGTAATATTTTTGGAACGCTTTCTTTATTGATGATCTCTTCATCTTCTGGCGTCATTAAAGGAATTAATTCTGAATCTTCATTCATCATTTCCTGAAAAGACAAATTGTCTAAATTTATAACTTTTGTTTTGCTCATGTGCTGTATATCTGTCATTCTGACATTGATTTTCTTTGAATTGAAAAACGACATCGTTCTTATCTTTATATATTATTGATAATAAACTACTTAAAACACAAATAGGTATTATCTTTTACTAATAAGTCAATTGTTATGCCAAAGGAAAATTTAACTAGAGTTCTTATTTAAAAGTTTATTTTTATAGCCTCAATTCAAATAGCAATTATGATATCACATTTTGGTGAATTAAAGAAAAAAGAGGAATCGAATCAAAATCATAAAAACTCTTTAAGAAGAAAATTAAAAAAAATAAAAGAAAGCTATATTGGTTATGGTAATAAATTTGAAAAAAAATATAACTTTCCAAAAATGTCAGAAAATGAATTAAAATCTTTCGAATTAAAATGGAAAAGAAAAAAAGAAATTGAAAAAAGAAAAACAATGCTAATAATTTTAATTGCTATCATAACAGGAATAGCAATAGCAATTTATTTACGTTTCTTTTTCTAATTTATTTCCACAAAACTGTCACAACTTAAAAACAGTTTTGTCTTTAGTATAGAAGTTTAATTTGGAAGCAAATCAACCACATATAACCAACCTATTAAAACGCTGTAAATCTTCGGATAAAAACGCGCAGTTAGAAATTTATAACGGCTATTACAAAGCCATGTATAATGCTGCTCATCGTATTTTAAAAGATAGTTTTGAAGCTGAAGATATAATGCAAGAAGCTTTTTTAACGGCTTTTACAAAACTGCATACATATAAAGGTGAAGTTGCTTTTGGAGCTTGGTTAAAACGTATTGTAATTAATAAAAGCTTAACGCAATTAAAGAAAAACAATCGCTATCAAGAAGTAAAAATGGATGTAATTCCTACAGATGAAATTGAAAATGAAGCAATAGATTACAAAGGTTTAAATCCGCAAAATGTTTTAAAAACTTTACAAAATTTAAAAGATAATTATAGAATTGTGTTAACCTTAAATTTAATTGAAGGTTTTGATTATGAAGAAATAGCGCAAATATTAAATTACACAAATGAAAATGTGAGAACCACAATTTCTAGAGCAAAGAAAAAATTAAAGCAAGTAATCCTTGCAGAAAATATAAGTATACAAGAATATGGAAGATAAATTCGACAACTTCTTTTCTGAAAATGATTTCGATTTTCAAGAACCACATGCTGGTCATAAAAATCGTTTTGAGCGTAAATTAAATCAATCTAAAAAAACGACTAAAGTTTCTTGGAAATGGCTGTCAGTTGCAGCTTCTGTTTTTTTAGTACTTGGATTTTGGTTGGGAAATACACATCAGAAAAAACAATTAAAATTAGCTGATACAACTCCTAAAATTGAGAAGGTTCAAGATTTTTTTGTGGCAACTATCAATAAAAAATTAAGAAAAGTTGAAGGCAATAGAAGCTTGGAAACAGAAATGATTATTGAACGAGCTTTAAATGAATTAGAAGATTTAGAAGAGAGTTATATTGTTTCGCTAACTGAATTAAATGTTGAAGGTGAACAATCAAAAACATTATTAATGATGATTAAAAATTACCAGCAACGTTTAGTAATTTTAGAAAATTTATTAAAACAAATAGAACAAATTAAAAATCCTTCATTTTTAGACAAGGATGCATTTATCTAACAAATATCAATTAAATAAAAATAACTATTATGATTAAAAAAACTACCCTTCTTATACTTTTTATAACTGCAAGTTTCTCTACAAATGCACAAAACTGGTGGGGAAATAGTAAAAAAATAAAAGGAAATGGAAACGTTGTTACTGTAAAAAGAACAACTTCTGATTATGATGGAATTGCTGTTGGTGGCTCTTTTGATGTTATTTTGATTAAAGGAAAAGAAGGCGCAATTAGCATTGAAGGTGAAGAAAATATAATTCCTTACATAGAAACTGAAGTGAATGGAAATACCTTACAAATAAGGTATCAGAAAAACACAAATATCAGTACAAGTAAAAGATTAACAATTACGGTTACGTACAATGATCTGGAAAAAATATCGATAGGTGGTTCTGGAAACATTTCAAGTGAAGGTGTTATAAAAAGCAACGATTTATCGATTTCTTTAGGAGGTTCTGGAAACATTACTTTAGATGTAGATGCAGACGATTTAAGCGTAAATATTGGTGGTTCTGGAAACGTAAAATTAACAGGAAGATCTGATGATTTATCTTGCGCTATTGCTGGTTCTGGAAGCATAAAAGCTTATGACTTAACTACAGATACTTTAAACGCTTCAATTGCTGGTTCTGGAAGTATTAAAATTACAGTTTCAACAAAAATTAAAGCAAAAGTTGTAGGTTCTGGAAGTGTTTATTACAAAGGAAACCCAAGTAATGTTGATGCAAAATCTGTTGGTTCTGGAGAAGTTGTCGATAAGAATTAATAAAAGCCTAAAAGCCCATCTAAATCTTCCCAAAGGGAAGACTTGGAAATGTGAACGATGCTTTTAGTTGGTTTCCATATAAAACTTAAAAAGCCTAAAATGAATTTTCATTTTAGGCTTTTTAAGTTTCTTTTTTTCTTGGCTCTTGGCTCTTGTATCTTTTTTCTTTTTTCCTGTTTCCTGTTTCCTGTTTCTAAAAAAAAAATCTAATAGTTTCTATATTGAGCTGTTTCGTTAAAAACGTGTTCTAAAATTCGTTGATCAACTTCGCCAAAAACCATATTTTTACGATTCATAACAACAGTGGCTACTTCGTACACTTTATTTGTTTTGTATTCTGTAAAACCAGCAGCTCCTCCCCAACTAAAAGAAGGGATAAAATTTCTTGGAAATCCACTTCCATAAATATTAGCAGAAACACCAACAACTGTTCCTGTATTAAACATGGTGTTTATACCACATTTTGAATGATCTCCCATCATTAATCCACAGAATTGTAAACCTGTTTTTGCAAATCTACCAGTTTCATAATTCCATAACTTTACTTCTGCGTAATTATTTTTTAAATTTGAATTGTTAGTATCTGCACCTAAATTACACCATTCACCTAAAACTGAATTTCCTAAATAACCATCATGACCTTTGCTAGAATAGCCGAACAAAACTGAATTATTAATTTCTCCTCCAACTTTGCAAAAAGGTCCTAAAGTAGTTCCTCCAAATATTTTTGTTCCTAATTTTACAACTGCATCATTACACATAGCAAAAGGTCCTCTTATTGCTGAATTTTCCATAACAACAGCATTTTCACCAATATAAATTGGGCCTTCAGAGGCATTTAAAGTTGCGAAAGTAATTTCTGCACCTTCTTCAATAAAAATATTTTCTTTATTAATATATCTAGTTCCTTCAGGAATTGGTTGTGAAGTTCTGTCTTTTGTAAGCAACTCAAAATCTTGCTGAATCGCTTCATAATTGAACGAAAAAATATCCCAAGTATTTTTTATTTGGATAATCTCTTCATCAAACTCAATGTGTGTATAATCATCAAAATTTACTTCTTCTTGAGAGTCTGATGTAAAAAAAGCAATTACATCATCACCTTTAAAAATAGCTTCGTTTTTAGATAAATTCTTAACTTTTTTAACCAAACTTTTTGTTGGGCAAAAAGAGGCATTTATCAAAATATTTTCTTCCAATTCAACCATTGGATATTTTTCCTCTAAATATTCTTCTGTAACTGTTGTAGTTGTTAAATTTAAATATTTTTCCCATTTTTCTCTAATCGTTAAAATACCAATTCTAATATCTGCAACAGGTCTTGTATAGGTAAAAGGTAATAACGATTTTCTAACATCGCCATCAAATAAAATATAATTCATTTTTAAAAAATTTTATAGCGCTACAAATCTACTTTAATTAATGTTAAAAAAAAACTGATTGTAAAATACAATGCGCTTTAAGTTATTCGTTCCGAATATTTTACTTTTAAATAAAATTCCAATTCCTTTTTATTATTAAAAAATAGTTGAACAATAAGATTCAAAAAAAACAAAATAGGCTCTAAACAATAAAACTCTTATAATAAAAAATACTTTTATCTGATAAATAGTACATTTTGACTTATAAAAATATTTTCAGTAAAAAAGATTTGTATTTTTGATTTATGAAAAAAATTATTGGTGTTTTATTAAGTACTGTAGTTATAATTACAATTCTTTACTACCTTTTTATATATTTTGTAACGTATAGTACAGGTGTTAGATCTGGAGAATTGATAAAAATAAGCAGAAAAGGCGTTATCGTAAAAACTTGGGAAGGAGAAATTAGCCAAGGAATTTCTGGAGCACAAATTTTTACTTTTTCTGTAGAAGACAAGAATGAACAAGTCATTGAAAATTTGCAAAAATATCAAGGTAGCTATGTAAAACTCACTTATAAAGAACGTTATAAAACCTTCTTTTGGTTGGGTGATACAAAATATTTTATTACAAAAGTAACACAAGAAAACTCACCACATTTTAGAAGTAAAAACGAAAAAAATGATTAAAGATTTTAAACAAATTAGCGAATCTCAAGTTAGCATTACACAGCTAATGTTACCTTCACATTCTAATTTTAGTGGTAAAATTCATGGAGGACATATTTTAAATTTGATGGATCAAATTGCGTTTGCTTGCGCTTCCAAACATTCAGGAAATTATTGTGTAACTGCGTCTGTAAATAAAGTCGATTTTTTAAACCCGATTGAAGTTGGTGAATTACTTACCTTAAAAGCTTCTATTAATTTTACTGGACGAACCTCTATGGTTGTAGGTTTGCGAGTAGAATCTGAAAACATAAGAACTGGTACTAAAAAGCATTGTAATTCATCTTATTTTACAATGGTTGCCAAAGATGAAAATGGAAAAAGCACAGCAATTCCTGGAATTATTTTAACAACAAAACAAGAAATAAGACGTTTTGCAAGAAGTATTACTAGACAGCAAGAAGGTAAAAATAGAACATCTCGTTTTCATAGTAAAACGTTTAAAGTTGATGATTATTTGCATCTTTTTGAGACAAGCAATTCTAAAATCGACTTAAAAGAAAACTAAAATTATTTTTTTGGTTGATGAATTCTCAGCCACTTTAAAAAACTTATACATTTATTTTTGGACGAACTCATAGATATTTTAACTCCTGAAGGAAAATTTACAGGAAAAACCGCTCTAAAATCGGAAGCTCATAAAAATGGTTGGTTTCATGCAACTGTGCATATTTGGCTTTTTACTTCGGATAAAAAAATATTGCTTCAAAAAAGAGCACTGTCTAAAAAAGTATTTCCTGGTTTGTGGGATATTTCTGTTGCAGGACATATTGGAGCTGGAGAAGAAATTTTAACATCAGCAAAAAGAGAAGTTTTTGAAGAAATTGGTTTGGAATTAAATGAAAAGGACCTCATCAAAATCGGAACAAGAATTCATCAAGTTTCTCACAAAAACGGAATTCAGGATAACGAACATCATCATGTTTTTATTGCTGAATTAAAAATTTCTTTATCAGAATTAACTATTCAAACAGAAGAAGTTGATGACATTCAATTATTCGATCTAGAGATTCTTAAAAATACAGAGAAACATGAAAACGTTTTACTTTCTAGGTTTCATGAATATTATGTTTCAGTTTATAATAAAATTTATCAAAAAGTAAATAAATAATGAAAAATACAATTGCAGAACGCGTTTACGATTTTCTAAAAGATTTCCCTCCATTTAATTTATTGAGCAGTAAAAAATTACTTCAAATTGCTAGCGAAGTAAAAATTATTTATTTAGAAAAAGGAAAACCTGTATTTAATGAAAATGATGATTTACATGAAGATTTTTATGTTGTTAGAAATGGTTCTATTGGTCTTTACAAAAGTAATGACCTTAACACAACACTAATAGATATTTGTGATGCAGGAGATATTTTTGGGCTAAGACCACTTATCAGTAAAGAAAATTATGCGCTAAATTCTGTTGCTAATGAAGAGGCAATTATTTATGGAATTCCGATTGAAGTTTTTGAAGCGGTTTCAGAAAAAAGCACAAAAATCAACAAATACTTAATTACTTCTTTTGCTTCAAAATCTTTTGATCCTTATACAATTGAAGAAAGTAGCAATGTTTTTACAGATTATATTGAAAAAAATAATTTATCCGAAGAAAATTTACAAACGGCAAATTACACAAAAAATCCACTAACTTGTAATGCTGAAACTTCTTTAAAAGATGCTGCAATAACGATGAGCCATCGTAAAATTGGTTGTATTGTAGTGGTTGATAACAACGATTTTCCTATCGGAATTATTACCAACAGCGATATTAAAAATAAAATTGCTACAGGTTTATTTCCTATTGAAACTTCTGTTGTAAACATCATGTCATCACCAGTAATTACACAGCCAAGAAACATTACAATAATGGAAACCCAACTACAAATGATAAAACATAGAGTTGGCCATTTGTGTATTACAAAAGACGGAACAAGTAATTCTAAACTTGTTGGTATTTTAACGCATCATGATGTTTTGGTTTCTTTTGGTAACAATCCAACAGTAATTTTAAAAGAAATAAAAAAGGCAAAAAGAACAAGAGAAATTAGAAAAGCAAGAAATAAAGCAAACACTTTATTAAGATTATATTTAGAGCAAAACATTCCATTATCACATATATTAAAAATTATTTCTGAAATAAATGATGCTGTAACCATGAAAGTTTTAGAACTTTCTATTAACAAAATGGAATCAGAACCACCAGTAAAATTTTCTTGGTTAGCAATAGGAAGTCAAGGTAGAAAAGAACAATTACTATATACAGATCAAGATAATGCACTCATTTTTGAAGATGTTGATGCAGATAAGTACGATGAAACCAAACAGTATTTTATAAAATTAGCACAACATGTTACTAAATCTTTACATAAAATTGGTTACGAATATTGCCCAGCAGAAATGATGGCAAGCAATCCAAATTGGTGTAAATCTTTAACTGAATGGAAAGAACAATTTAATGATTGGATTTTAAATCCTGATGAAAAAGCAATTTTATTATCTTCAATTTTCTTTGACTTTAATGTTATTTATGGTGATGTAGAAATGGCTAAAAAATTGTCAAAAAGTATTTTTGAAACTGTAAACAAAACCTCACTTTTCTTTTTATTTTTAGGAAGAGATGCTGTAAAAAGCCCTTCTCCATTAGGTTTTTTTAAACAGTTTTTATTAGAAAACAATGGTGAACACAAAGACTTTTTTAATATAAAAAATAGAGCTTTAATGCCTCTAATTGATGCTGCTCGTTTGTTAATTTTATCAAAGAATATTTTTGAAATTAACAACACTTCTTTGCGTTATGAAAAATTAGCTGAATTAGAACCCAATAACAAAGAACTCTATCATTCATGCGCTTATGCTTTTAAGGCATTGCTAAAATTTAAAACAAAGCAAGGTATTTTACATAATGATTCTGGAAAATTCATAGAATTAGAAACGCTAACAAAAGAAGAAAAACTAAAATTAAAACGCTGTTTTAAACCCATAAGAGAAATTCAAGAATTATTATTTATACGATTTAACTTAAAAATGTAATTTAAAATGACGTTTAATTGGTTTCAAAAAAAAGTTGATAAAAATAACTATCCAGATTTTTGGAAAGAGTATGAATCTAACTTTTTAAATACAGAAAAATTAAAACTTGATAAAGTACGTTTTGTTGTTTTTGATACAGAAACTACTGGTTTTAGCAAAAAAAATGATCGAATTTTATCTATTGGCGCCATTTCTTTAACTGGTAATATTATTAGAGTAAATGATAGTTTTGAGATCTATGTAGAACAAGAAATTTTTACACCAGAAACTGTTAAAATTCATGGAATTTTAAAAAAAGGCGATATTGAAAAATTTGATGAAATTGAAGCTATCAAACAATTTTTAAAATATATAAAAAATGCTGTTCTAGTAGCACATCATGTTGGTTTTGATGTTGGTATGATGAATCAAATGCTAGAAAGACACAATTTACCAAAACTTAAAAACACAGCTTTAGATACAGGAGAATTACACAAAAAATCTAAACACGAAGTGTATCAAAATAATTTAAAACAGTACACTTTAGATGAATTGTGTGATGAGCTAAATATTTCAAAAAGTGATAGACACACTGCAAGTGGTGATGCGTTAATTACAGCAGTAGCTTTTTTAAAGATACTTTCTAGACTCAACAAAAAGAACGGTTTAGAATTAAAAGATTTAATAAAATAAATAATAACTTTTTAGTTAGTTTTTTATTTGAATTTCATCTCTCGTGATTGTATTTTTATAATCGTACACATTTTTAACACGCTCTTCTGTATTTGCAGTTTCTAACCAATTAGACCACACCATAAACCAAGACCATTTTGGTTGTACTTCTAAAATATTCGTTTTTGGTAGTTGACCAACTTCACCTAAAGCAATAGGTTTGCCATCTGCTAATTTTAATAATTGTTCATATTCGTTTTGTTCATAATCATAATGATAAACATCGGTTGCAAGAATATCTACATAATCGTGTCCTGGATAAAAAAGTTCATAATCAAAACCTTCATCTTTAGGAATATCTCTTGGTGCATTTGCATTCCAAACCCAAATTAAATTATTCAATTTATGATGATTTGTAAAACGATCAAACAACATTTTCCAAAGTTTGGTAAATCCTTGTTCACCTCTTTTATTTCCCCACCAAAACCAAACACCATTCATTTCGTGATATGGTCTCCAAAGTACTGGAATATTAGCATCTTGCAATTCTTTTAAGGAAGAAGCTACATGATCTACTTGTGCTAACCACCGTTTATGAATATCTGTACCTGGTGTAATTAAATCTTGCCATTCTTTGTCCGTTATTTTATTTTGAACACTTTCTTTCCACCCAAAAGGGGCATCATCAGTTGGTCTACCCACATGCCACATCAATGTAACTATAGCACCTTGCTTGTGCATTTTTTTTGCAGCTTCAACAACTCTTTTTCCTGGGTCTTCTCCACTACTCCAATAAAAATCTGTGCCCCAAACTGCTGGAAATTTTCCTGTAATACTTTCTACTTTATTATAATAACGCTGGCTTTCTCCATTATAACTATGTTGTCCTGATAAAATATTATCACCTAAAGTATTAATATAATTGAATAAAGCCTTTGCTTCTTCATTTGCATTTTTATTTACTAACGGATTTTGACTACAACCTGTAGTCATAAAAAATATACTGCTTATTACTGTTAAAAATAGTTTCTTCATTAGTTTTTATCTTTTAATAATTTATTTGCTGCTAAAATTAAATGCATATAATCTGTTGTTCCTCCCCCTAAAACATATTCAGTTTGCTGCCATAAAAAAGGCCATTCTAATAACTCAGGGAAATCTGGACGAATTAAAGCTGTACCAGAACCAATACCTCCTGGAATATGTGAATGTTCTCCTCTTGTTGTTCCATAAGCTTGCATTAATGAACGTGAACCTACACCCGATGCAAATGACGATGTGTTTACTCCTGGATGAACACCTAAAACAAAATTCATAGCATTTAGCATATAAGTATCTGGAAATATATCTGGAAAACAAGTATGTAAATAATACTGCTGTACACCAAAACTTTGTATCCCCCAACCTGCTCCCCAAATATTGGGTTTATATGGCATACCATAAGGTGTTTCTTTTCCTAATTTTACAACTTCTTTTAAATACTCTTTTACTGATTTTCTTATTTTTTCTTTAAAATTATCATTTGCTACTAAGTCTAAAACTGGGCCAACTATCCAACCTGTTCTATCTATGCCTTTTTCAATATCATCTGTATTTTCTATTAAAAATTCTGCAAATTTTTTATCCTTAGTTGTTTTTAATAGCTCAACAGCTAAACTAAGTTTTGCTACTGGAAATTTTGGTTTTGTAATCTCCCAAATTTCTTTTGCAATAGTTAAACAGTCGTCTGCTAAAGCATCATTATAGCCTCTTAAACTTCTTGAAGCTGCTGCTAAATCTGCTGCTGCATTTAATTCTCTCATAGGATTTTTCTCTGTAAATACCCAACGATCATCAGGTGCGCCTTTTAATCCTTTTTCTATGGCTAAAGTATCAACATCAGATGCATTTATTTCTTTTGAATAAATATCGCCATCACTATGATTAACAGCATCACCTAACAAAATATACTGTCTTTTATGTGGTACAATAATTCCTCTATAAAATCGTCCTAAAGATTTATATCCACCAACAACAGATAATGCTCCATGTTCAATTTGTTGTAGAATATCTGGTACACCATCAGGTTGTAACATTTCAACTGTTTTTGTTTGTTGATTTATTGTTGTGTTATCATATTTAACATCAAACAATTCATAAATATGAGACAAGCCACCAACTGTTGAAGCTTGTGATTCTACACGTAAATCATAATCACCTGCATCATGCCAACCTCCAACATTAATTCCTGGAACATGCTCTCCAGATTTGTATTTGGTTAAAGTTTCTTCACCTTGTATATATCCATCAAAATGATTGTGATTTGTTGGCGCCATTCTTGCATCATCTAAATGACAACGTCCATGCCATACTTTATATCGATCATTTACACGCATATGGCACATTTGTACTGGTAAAAAATATTCTAATGTTGGCTGCCAAACATGACGATCGTAAACATTTTCTGCAATTTGAAAAGCGTGCGTAACTTCATTATTATATTTCACTACATACATCCCTGATTCTGTAATCTTAGAAAAATCAAATTGATAGTAGCGATATCTTAAAAAATCTCCCCAAAGTGTTGATTTTTCTTTTAAGACTTCAGTAAATCCGCCTTTTTCATTTACTTTTAATAGAGATACTTCTTTACTAGAAACATCATTTTTATCAGTTTCAATTACTGCTATTTTAGGTTGATTTGTTTGATAACCAACTTGAGATACCTGAACTACAGATTTATAAGTATATTCTTTTACAACATTTGGTGTAATAATCCATTCTATTGCATTTTTTGTTGCTCCTGCTGACACTAACGATCGCACTACAAACCAACCATTACTATGTTTTGCTCTTCCATCAATCAATTGCAAGTCATTTCCTTTTAGATTTTTGATGCTTAAAGTCTGCTTATTATCTTCAGGTGAAATAACTAATTCTTTACCAACCGCCATTGGTTTTAACTGAAATTCTTTATCCGAATCATAAAAACCTGGGCCATTTGCTTGACGCGTAAATATTCCGAATTTGTTATCCATATAATAAGACTTCCCAAAAAGATATCCAGGAAATAATTCTATATTCATACCTACTTTACCAACCCATTCTGCTGGAATTGGCTCTTCTAAATCTACTGTAACTTTAAATGATTCTCCTTCTGCAGTAACTTTTAAGGTATATTTCATATCCAAATTTGGATAAAAAATCGGGTTAAAACCTTTACCGTTTTTTCCATCATCTGGATACTGCATTTTTACACTAATTGTTTGTGAATCTAAATCCACTAATCGTTTACCAACTTTAGGAACAGGTTGCCATTGACCTGGTGTTGGTTCTAAACGTAAATCTCCATTTGTGGCAACTCGAATTCCGTTTTGAATTAATCCAACTCCACCTTGATGACTTTCAGGATAAAAATCGTGTGCCAACATCACATTAGCTCCACGCATTTCTAAATATTCTAAATTATTAATTTTAAAAATATGTGTTGAATCCTTTTTATTTTCAACTTGAGCATTAATTATGCTGAAACAAAAAAATGATAATAAGTAGAAATATGGCTTTATACTTTTAATTGATTTCATGTTACTAAGTTAAATATTAACAAATACTTGATATGGTATTATTTTGTTATTTTATAGTACTATATTTTACTTATACGTCAATTTTGAAGATATTATTCTATCTTTAAATATCAAACCAATAATATCATGAAAAAAACAGTTGTTTTTTATTTTCTAATTTTTGCTACATTTTTAAATTGTAAACAAAAAACTAACCTAGAAAAAGAAGAAAATTTATCAATAAAAGAAAGCGCTTTAATATCAAAATTAGAGTTTGAGGCTAAAGATAATCTTCTTGATAAATGGTATCCTTTAGTTTTAGATTCAGTTGATGGTGGCTATTTTAGTGATGTAACTTATGATTTTAAAATTGGAGAACATCATACTAAAATGATTGTTACACAAGCTCGTCATATTTGGGTAAACTCTAAAGCTTCACTAATTTATAATGATACCCTTTATAGAGAATATGCAAAACACGGTTTTGAATTTTTAAAAAACAAAATGTGGGATACCAAAAATGGTGGATTTTATAATTTTGTAGAAAAAAATGGAACTCCTATTTTACGAAGAGGACAAGAAAAAACAGCATATGGAAATGCTTTTGCAATTTATGGTCTTGCAGCATATTATGCAGCATCACAAAACGAAGAAGCGCTAGAATATGCTAAAAAAACCTTTCATTGGTTAGAAGAACATAGCCATGATAATAATTTAAAAGGGTATTTTCAAACCATGAATATTGATGGAAGTCTTTTAAAAAGGCCAGAGAACGAACCATCTACTTCTGATATTGGTTACAAAGACCAAAACAGTTCTATACATTTATTAGAAGCTTTTTCTGAATTATATAAAGTTTGGCCAGATAAATTACTTAAAGAACGTTTAGAAGAATTATTACTTCTTATTAGAGATACAATTGTAACCGAAAAAGGGTATATGAATTTATTTTTCTTAGTTGATTGGACTCCAGTTTCTTTTAAAAACACATCAAAAGAAAACATACAAAAACATTATTATTTGAATCATGTGTCTTTTGGTCATGATATTGAAATTGCATATTTACTATTAGAAGCATCTCATGTATTAGGAAGAAAAATCGATACTATAACTTTACAAAAAGCAAAATTATTAGTAGACCATACTGTAAAAAATGGAATTGATAAAAAAGTTGGAGGTTTATATGATGGTGGTTATTATTATCAGAATGAAGATACAATTTCAATTATAAATGACAAAAAAAATTGGTGGGCGCAAACAGAAGCTTTAAATAGTTTGTTAATTATGAATCATTATTTTCCAAATGATGAAATGAACTACAAAGCAGAATTTGATAAACTTTGGGAATACACAAAAACTTATTTTATTGATGATGAATTTGGTGGTTGGTACGAATGGGGAATTGATAAAACACCAGAGTCTAAAACAGCTCTAAAAGGGCATGTTTGGAAAAGTACTTACCACAATTTTAGAGCTTTAATCAATTGTATAGACACCTTAAAAAAATTTAATTAGCTGGTTTCTCATAAAATGAATCTGCTAATTTTGCTTCACTTATTAAAGGCAAAGTAAATACTGTTGCTGGTTTTGCAGGCATTGTTGGGTTTCCAGCATCATCTTTCTTAAACCAAGTAATTTCTTGAGGTAAAATCAACCCATTTACATTTTCCCATTTGTTATATTTAATTAGTTTATATTTCTCACTTGGTTCTTTTGAATTAAAAGTAACAGTGTACGCCAACCATTCCATTTGGTAAGTTTTGGGATTGTAATAAATGATATAATTATCATCAGGAGAACTACCAACATTTGCCTCATAAGAGATTTTATAGCCAGGAAAATCAGTTCCTTCAAAAGAAATTGCCTTTACTTTTTCGTAGACAATTCCATTATCTGACAACACAAAAGGCATTGCATAAAAGTAGAAATACAGGTTATAATAAAAATTAGGATTTCCTTTAAAAGTTCCTTTTTCATCTTCACTTAACCAAACTTCTTTTCCATCAAAACCTAAAGAATATTTTGAATGATTCACAACTATTTTTCTTGACTGTAAATCTGATGTATGTACTTCTTCTCCTTTATTAAAAGATAAAACTTTTGCTTTTCTCCAAGCATTTATTCCTCCATGAGTTTGAAAAACTTTACCTAATTCCTCAGGAAACTTCTCTTTTTTAACTTTTTTAGTTTCTTTAATTTCTTCTTTTTTAGAAGATTCTTTTTTAGTTTCGTTTTTACAAGAAATTACAGTAATTGCAATTAATAATAAGATTAATTTTTTCATTATTTGGTTTAATTTGATTGTTATTTGATGACAAAGTCGGTTTTAATACTTAGTAATTACAAAATACAACGCATAACTTTTGTTTATATTTGAGTGATTGCGTTAGGGATTGAAGCATTTGTTTGAGCTCTTTTTTCTTTTTCTGAAAAAAAGCGAGTGCTGAAAGCCTGTTAAAACGCCCAAAAAAATAAAAATCTATTTTTAAATCTTAGATTGATAGGTATACAAATCAAAATATCTTCCTTTAGCTTCAATTAGTTCATCATGAGTTCCTCTTTCTGCAATTTTACCAGCTTCAATAACCAAAATTTGATCCGCTTTTTTAATGGTGCTTAATCTATGGGCAATTACAATAGTAGTTCTATCTTTTACTAATTCTGATAAACTTTTTTGAATTAATGATTCACTTTCGGTATCTAAACTAGAAGTTGCTTCGTCTAAAATGATGATTTTTGGATCTGCCAAAATTGCTCTTGCAATTGCCAAACGTTGTCTTTGTCCTCCAGAAAGTTTCACACCTCTTTCTCCAATTAATGTATCTAAACCTTTATCAAATCTGTCTGTAAATTCATTTACATACGCAGCATTTACTGCGTTTTGTAATTCCTCTTCTGTGGCATTTGGTCTTGGAAATAGTATGTTTGCTCTAATTGTGCCTTCAAACAAAAATTCATCTTGCAAAACAACGCCTAAATATTTACGATAGCTAGATAATTTTACTTTAGACATATCTTGATCATCAATGGTAATTTTTCCCGATTTCGGATTTAAAAACGTTGCTGATAAACCTGCAATTGTAGATTTCCCTGAACCAGAACTCCCAACTAAAGCTGTTACAGAGCCTGCAGGAACTTGAAAATTAATGTTATGTAAAACTGATTTTCCCTCTTCATATGCAAAAGAAACATCATCAAAAATAATTTCTCCATCAATTTTTTCTAACTCAATTGTCCTGTTTTTATTATCTTCTTCAGCAGTCATATTCATTAACTCTTCAGTTCTATCCAAACCAGCCAAAGCCTCTGTTAACTGACTTCCAATATTGCTCATTTGCACAATTGGAGCCACCATAAATGCTAGTAGAAATGTAAATTGAATAAAGTCTCCAAAAGTCAACGTTCCTTGCATCATATAATAACCACCAATTCCCATAACTCCTGTAGTTGCCAAACCAATTAAAAAAGTAGATGAGCTCGTCATTATAGCAGTTGCAGTCATGCTCTTTTTTACATTCTGATAAATATTTTCTACACCTTCTTCGAATATTTTACTTTCTTGATCTTCTGCATTAAAGGCTTTTATCACCCTAATTCCACCTAAAGTTTCTGTTAAACGTCCTTTAACTTCTGCATTAATTTTTCCTCTAGCTCTAAATATTGGTCTTATATATTTAAATGATTTTAAAGCAATTAATCCAAATATCGATAAAGGAACAAATGTAAAAAGCGTCATCCAAACATTCATTCTTAACAAAATTATTAAGGTTAAAATTGCTGTAAATGAACCTCCTATTAATTGCACTAAACCTGTACCAATTAAATTTCTTACACCTTCAACATCGCTCATAATTCTAGAAACTAAAGCTCCAGATTTTGTGCTGTCAAAAAAACTGATGGGTAGAGACAAGACTTTCTTTTGTACTTGTGCTCTTAATTCTGATATTAAATATTGTGCTTGAATGCTCAATACTTTTGTCAACAAAAATGATGTGATTGCTTGTACTAAAATTGCGCCAATTACAATTAAGATTAAAGTATATAGTTGATTAACATCGTTATTAGGCACAACTTCATCTAACAAAACTTTACTTTGTAATGGTAAAACAAAACCAGCTAAACTTCTTATTATTATTAAGATTAAGCCTACAAAAACAATACCTCTTCTTGGCCAAATAATGGTCTTGAAAGCTTGTTTTAAGGTTACTTTTGGTTTTGATTTAGTTGTTTTTGATTCTTTTAAATATTGCATATCTGTTTGTTGTCAATTTATATGCCATAGAAATAAATTGTGACAGATTAACAAACTTATAGATTTTAAAAAGACCTGTCAGGTTTTAAAAACCTGACAGGTCTAAAGAAAATAGCAATCTGAATTAACAATATATTTATTAATGAGTAGCTTCTCCTGCTCCACTTGGAATTCTAATATTTTCTACAATTTCTTGCACATCTTCTGGAGGTGCAGCTGTAAATCTAGAAACAATTAAAGAAAGTATAAAGTTTACAAACATAGCAACTGTACCAAAACCTTCTGGTGAAATTCCAAACCACCAATCTTCTTTTGTACCTCCTCCAAACCAATCGAATTTGAATTTCAGCATATAAAAAAGCATTAATAAAATTCCGACAACCATTCCTAAAATAGCGCCTTCTTTATTCATTCTTTTATCAAAAATACCCAATATTATTGCTGGAAAAAAAGAAGCTGCTGCCAAGCCAAAAGCTAAAGCAACTGTGGCTGCCACAAAATCTGGTGGATTAATTCCAAAATAACCTGCCACACAAACTGCAACAACTGCAGATAATCTTGCTGCAATTAATTCGCCTTTTTCTGTGATGTTTGGATTGATCATTTTCTTAATTAAATCGTGAGAAACTGATGCAGAGATCACCAATAATAAACCTGC
The DNA here is from genome assembly GCF_001761365.1 of Polaribacter vadi. NCBI lineage: Bacteria > Pseudomonadati > Bacteroidota > Flavobacteriia > Flavobacteriales > Flavobacteriaceae > Polaribacter > Polaribacter vadi. The sequence continues at coordinate 1,319,261 of NZ_CP017477.1, forward strand.
TGCTGTAGATAAAGCTGCAGCTAAAGCACCTGCAGCAACTAATGCAATTACCCAATTTGGCAATCCTGCAATTTCAGGGTTTGCCAAAACCATAATATCTTTATCAACAATTAATTCGTTTTTATTAGCATCTGCAACATATTGAATTTTTCCATCTTTATTTTTATCATCAAACTGTATTAAACCTGTTTCTTCCCAATTGCCAAACCAATCTGGCATTTTTTCATATTCTTTATTACTTACAGTTTCAATTAAATTAGTTCTTGAAAACAATGAAATTGCTGGAGCTGTTGTATATAAAATTGCAATTAACAACAAAGCCCAACCAGCAGATTTCCGAGCATCAGCAACTTTTTTAACAGTAAAAAAACGCACAATCACATGTGGCAAACCTGCTGTACCAAACATTAAAGCTGCTGTAATTAAGAAAACATCTAATGTAGATTTACTTCCTGATGTATATGCTGCAAACCCTAATTCTTTGTGTAACCCATCTAACTTATCTAATAAATAAATTCCATTTTCATCTGCACCACCAAAACCTACTTGAGGAATTGGATTTCCTGTCATTTGGATAGATATAAAAATTGCTGGCACCATAAAAGCAAAAATCAACACACAATATTGTGCAACTTGTGTATAGGTAATTCCTTTCATACCTCCTAAAACTGCATAAAAAAGTACAATTAACATACCTATAATAACACCAGTATTGATATCTACTTGTAAAAAACGAGAAAAAACCAACCCAACTCCACGCATTTGGCCAGCTACATAGGTAAATGAAACTAAAAGTGCACAAAAAACGGCGACACTTCTTGCTACATTTGAGTAATATCGATCTCCAATAAAATCTGGAACTGTAAATTTTCCGAATTTTCTTAAATAAGGAGCCAATAATAAAGCTAACAAAACGTAGCCTCCTGTCCAACCCATTAAATACACAGAACCATCATAACCATCAAAGGAAATTAAACCTGCCATAGAAATAAAAGATGCTGCAGACATCCAATCTGCTGCAGTTGCCAAACCATTTGCTAAGGGTGAAACTCCACCTCCTGCAACATAAAATTCTTTTGTTGATCCAGCTCTGGTCCAAATTGCAATACCTATATAAATTGTAAAAGTAATTCCTACTAAAATCCACGTCCAAACTTGAATACTCATTTTTTATCTTTTATTGTTCGTTAAAACCAAATTTTTTATCCAATTTGTTCATCAATTTAATGTAAACAAAAATTAACACTACAAAAACGTAGATTGCACCTTGTTGTGCAAACCAAAAGCCTAGTTTAAAACCACCCAATCTAATCGTGTTTAGTTCATCAACCAATAATATTCCGAATACAAAAGACACCAAAAACCAAATAGTTAAAAGAATTGCTAAATATTTGAGGTTTTCTCTCCAGTATTTTTTTTTATTCAAAGAATCCATAATGTATAAATTTTAGTTTTTATGTTCTGCAAATTAAATTAAATAGTATATTTTTATATGTCTGAAAACATTTTGTTTATGCATTATTAAACAAAGGTTTATCACAAAATAATTTTTAAATATAGATTTTTTTTTTGATTCTTGAACCATTATTTCAATATTGGCACGTTATTATCCTTTTTTTTACGGTTGCCATTTTATATTCTTCTGTGGGTTTTGGAGGTGGTTCCAGTTATTTAGCCATTTTAGCTTTAACAGGAATCGTTTTTACACAAATTAGAGCAACTTCGTTACTTTGTAATATTGTTGTAGTTACTGGTAATGTATTTTTATTTTATCAGCAGAAAATAATCGATTTTAAAAAAATAACTCCTTTAGTATTATTGAGTATTCCTTTAGCTTTTTTAGGTGGATATTTAAAAATAAGTCAGCAATTTTTCTTTATTCTTTTAGGTTTTACACTTCTATTTGCAGCAATAACAATGTGGCTTTCTAAACGTATTATTTCTTCGGATGAAAAAAACAACAATGTAAAACCTTTCAAAAACGCAAGTTATGGAGGTATTATTGGTTTTATTTCTGGAATGGTTGGTATTGGAGGTGGTATTTTTTTAGCACCACTTTTACATCTTACAAATTGGGACACTCCTAAAAAAATTGCAGCAACTGCCAGTTTTTTTATTTTAGTAAATTCCATAGCTGGTTTTATTGGACAATATTCAAATCCTGATTTTATAATTGATTGGAATTTAACATCAATTTTATTAATTACCGTTTTTATTGGCGGACAAATTGGAAGCAGAATTAGTCATAAATTTTTAACTCCTATTCAGCTTAAAAAAGCAACTGCTATTTTAATTGCTTTTGTAAGTACTCGGATTTTATGGAATGTTCTTTTTTAAAATTGATATGCGTTTAAATTTACATTAAAAAAGATTGTTTTCTAAAAGATGAAAAAATATCTTTGAAGCCATTAACCAAAAAAAATAAATATGTTAGAAAATATTTTCACCCTATTAATGTTAGTTTTATTACAAGCTGTTCTTGGTTTTGATAACTTACTGTACATATCCTTAGAATCTAAAAAAGCACCAGAAATTAAACAAAAAAGAGTTCGTAAAGTGGGTATTTTAGTTGCCATTGTTTTAAGAATTATTTTATTGTTTTTATTAGTTTCTATAATCGATTATTTTAAAGAACCTTTTTCATTTTTAACTGGTGGCATTGATGATATTGTAAATTTCGCTTTTAATGGTCATAGTATTATTGTACTTTTAGGAGGTGGATTTATAATTTACACAGCCATAAAAGAAATCTGGCACATGATTGGAACTCCAGATTTAGAGCATTCTGAAATGGTTGAAGCAAGAAGTAAAAAAACTGCAAATGCAGCTATTGTAAGCATTGTTATTATGAACTTAGTTTTTTCTTTCGATTCCATTTTGGCAGCTATTGGCTTAACTAGTGAAATTGAAAATTCTACAACCGCTTTTATTATTATGGCAATTGCTATTGTTGTAAGTGGTTTATTAATGTTGTTTTTAGCTGATAGAGTATCTGCGTTTTTAGCAAAAAATAAAATGTACGAAGTTTTGGGTTTATTTATTCTTTTTATAGTGGGTATTATGTTAGTTACAGAAGGTGGCCATTTAGCACACATAAAAATATTTGGAAATGAAATTGTACCAATGAGCAAAACAACGTTCTACTTTGTAATTGTTATTTTAATTATTACAGATATTGTGCAAGGAAAATATCAGAAAAAATTATTAGCGAAAAAATAAAATATATTTTACTTAAAATTTCAAACCACTTTTATACAAAAGTGGTTTTTTTTATCACTAATTTATTTTTGTTTACTTATTTTAACATTTAATTAAACAAATTTTACTACAATCTATTATAACTTTGTTTTGAATTTAAAAACTAATCAAAATGAAAATTAAAAAATTTATTACATTATTATTGATGGTATCCTTAGTAACTGCCTATAGCTGTGTAAACTCTAAAGAAAAAAAGGAAGCAGAAGTAGAAACTAAAATAGAAATGGAAACTCAAGAAGAGGAAGAAATTGAAGAAGTTGGTACTATAGTAGAAGTTGCAGTTTCAAACGATAACTTTAAAACATTAGTAGCAGCAGTAAAAGCAGCTGATTTAGTTGCTACTTTAAGTAGCGAAGGCCCTTTTACCGTTTTTGCACCCGTAAACGCTGCATTTGAAAAATTACCAGAAGGAACTGTCGAAACATTATTGAAACCAGAAAATAAAGAAATGTTAACTGCTATTTTGACATATCATGTAGTTTCAGGAGAATTTAATGCAGAAGCTGTTATTGGAGCAATTAACGATAACAATGGAAAGTTCGAAATTAAAACTGTACAAGGTGAAATGTTAACAGCATCTTTAGTGGATGGAAAAGTAATTTTAACAGATGCTATAGGAAATACAGCTACTGTTGTTATGACAGATGTTGAAGCATCAAATGGAATTATACACGCTATTGATACTGTTGTAATGTCGAAATAAGAAATCTTAATCTTACAATAAACAAATCTTATTACTGTTTATTTAATTTAACATTTCATTAAACAATAAGTTATTTATCTTTGTAGCAGGAAAGTAAAAAGTTATAATATACTTCTCCAAAATTTTTTTCGTAGATAATACGAAATTAATATAAAGGAAGTTTTTTGGTTGATTGATTGGAAACCACTACTTAAACGTAGTGGTTTCTTATGTTTAAAAACTATCTTGAAACCTTTTAATAGTAATCTTTACGATTCTCCTATTCATTTCAGAGGCACTACTATAGTATTGCTGATATTCTTCTAATGAGAAATGGCCAAGAATACTACCTATAATCATATTTCTAAACTGAATATCTTTTTCTAAAATAGATTTAATTTTTAGTTTCTTTTTTTCTTCGGAAATATCAGAGAAATCTATTTTTCTTTTTTGCAAATAATTATTAAAAAATGCAATCAATAACTCATGTTGCATTTTAATAATCGGACGAATTGTTTTATTCTGAAACAATTCAAAATCTGACATATTTTCTTTGATAATTTCGTTGATTACAGGTCTTCCTTTAGTCATTGTCTAAAATGGCATCTAATTCTAATTGATAATCATACTGTAAATCTTCATGCAGTTTATCTATTGCATTTTTAGCCATTTTTATTTGTGTCTGAAAGATATTTTGCAAACGATTACTTCTTTTAAAATAAGGATTATAATTTTTTAGTTTTTTTGAAAAATGAAGCAAAATTTCTGCTTCTGTTTCTTTTTTCTTAGAAAAACGGATAAACTTTTTACAAGAAGTTAAAATTTTTCTGATTTTTTTTCTGACATAATACCCATTTTTAGTATCAATATCTTTAAACTCATGATCTATAAAAAGCTTTATATTTTCTATATATTGAGCTTCATTATGTGCTTCAAACAACAAATAAGTGAGTAATTCTTTATTTTCGACTTTAAATCTTGCCAATTGTAAGCACAATTCTTTTAACTCATTAGCAGTTTTGTGAGTTAATTCGTCTTTAAGTTGTTTAATTGTTGATGCTTTCACCTCTTTTTTATACAAAAAACCTCACAGGTTTTAGAAATCTGTGAGGTTTATTAAAATCTATATTATTTATTTTTCACTAGGTATTTTAACAACTTCGTTAACATCAGCTTCATAATTTACACCAGGAACTTTAAAACCAAATAAGTTGAAAAACTCATCACTATACCCTTGTAAATCTCCTATTTCAGCTAAGTTTTCTGTTGTTGCTTTTTCCCAAAGTTCTGCAACTTCTTCTTGCACATCATCATACATTTCCCAATCGTCAACTCTAATTCTTCCTTTTTCATCCAAAGCTAAATCGCCTCCAAACAAACGCTCACTATACAAACGTTGAATCTGCTCAATACAACCTTCGTGAATTTCCTTATCCTTCATCACTTTAAACAACAAAGAAATATACAAAGGAATTACAGGAATTGCAGAACTAGCTTGTGTTACCAGAGCTTTATTCACAGAAACATAGGCTTTTCCACCAATCGATTTTAAATCGTCAGTAATTTCAAAAGCAGTTGCTTCTAAATGATCTTTTGCAGCACCAATTGTTCCATTTCTATATACAGGTTTTGTAACTTCTGGGCCAATATAAGAATAGGCAACAGTGGTTGCTCCTTCAGCAAGTAAATTTTCTGCTTTTAAAGCATCAATCCACATTTTCCAATCTTCACCACCCATTACTGTAACTGTATTTTCAATATCATCTCCTTCTGCAGGATTTATAGATATTTCTGAGACAACTCCTGTGTGAAAATCGACTGTTTTATTGGTAAAAACTTCGCCAATTGGTTTTAAAACCGATTTATATCTTTTTCCAGTATTTGGATGTGTTCTTACAGGTGATGCTAAACTATATATTACCAAATCGATTTGCCCTAAATCTTCTTTGATTAAGTTAACAACCTCTTGTTTTATTTCGTTTGAAAAAGCATCTCCATTGATACTTTTTGCATATAAACCAGCTTTATGAGCATGTTTTTCAAAAGCTGCTGTATTATAATAACCTGGAGAACCTGGTCTACCTTCTGTTGGAGCTTTATCAAAAAAGACACCAATTGTTGCAGCATCAGATCCAAAAGCACTTGTAATTCTTGAAGCCAAACCAAAACCTGTTGATGCTCCTAAAACTAATACTTTTTTTGCTCCTTCAATTTTCCCTTTCGATTTTACATACTCTATTTGATTGAGTACATTTTGCTCACAACCTGTTGGGTGTGATGTTAAACAAATAAAGCCTCTTGTTCTTGGTTCTATAATCATTTTTAATAGTTTTTATTATTTCTAAAACTCAAAGCTTTAAAAACTTAGGAGTTCTTTAATATTTTATATTTAATTTGAAGCTAAAAACTCCAAAACATTCTTTTCAATTCTTTCCAACACATTTTCAGAAGAAGCTTTTACAAATTTTTCTCCAGTAATTTGTTCGTATAATTCTATATATCTGTTAGAAATTTCGATGATTTTATCATCATCCATTACTGGAATTTGCTGATTTTCTTTTCCTTGGAAACCGTTTTCAATTAACCATTGACGCACAAATTCTTTTGATAATTGCTTTTGATGTTCTCCTTTATCTTGTCTTTCTTGATAGCCATCAGCATAAAAATAACGAGAAGAATCTGGCGTATGAATTTCATCAATCAAAACAATTTTACCTTCTTTGGTTTTACCAAATTCGTATTTTGTATCCACCAAAATTAAACCTCTTTTTGCAGCGATTTCTGTACCTCTTTGAAATAATTTTCTGGTATAATCTTCTAAAACTAGATAATCTTGCTCACTTACAATACCTTTTGATAAAATTTCTTCTCTTGAAATATCTTCATCATGATCTCCATTATCTGCTTTGGTTGATGGTGTAATTATCGGATTTGGAAATTTATCATTTTCTTTTAAACCTTCAGGCATTTCAACACCACACAAAACTCGCTTTCCTAATTTGTATTCACGAGCTGCATGACCAGAAACATAACCACGAATTACCATTTCTACTTTAAAAGGTTCACATAAATGACCAACAGCCACATTTTCATCAGGGTTTGCCAATAACCAATTAGGAACAATATCAGCAGTATCATTCATCATTTTGGTAGCAATCTGATTCAAAATTTGCCCTTTAAACGGAATTTGGCGTGGTAAAATAACATCAAACGCAGATAATCTGTCTGTTGCAATCATTACCAAAAGGTCATCATTTATATTATAAACTTCTCTTACTTTTCCTTTATAAACAGATTTCTGATTCGGAAACTTGAAATTTGTTTCGTTAATTGTATTCATTTTACATCAAAATTAAAAACTGTTGCAAAAATAAGCGTTTTGTAATATAAAACAGACCCTTATACTTTTTTTTAGAATAAATTTATTTAATTATAAATTAACAATATCATAATTTAGAGTGGCTAATCTATATCATTTCAATGATATTTTTTACAATGTAATAACTTTTGATTAATGTAATCTCTCATTTTAATTAGTTTCTTGGACTCATTAATTTAAACCAATCTTAAAATGAAGAAAACAACTTTACTAACTAGCTTACTGCTAGTTGTTTCCATTACATTATTAACTGCTCAGAATGAGCTAAAACACGTATCAAGTTACCAAACAAACACAGAAGGTGTAGCAGAAACTGTAGCTTATGATGTTACTAACCAACGTGCTGTATTTACAAGTTCAGAAAACAATAATTTAACTTTCGTAGATATTAGTACACCTGCAACACCAACCTTCTTTACATCTGTAGATTTATCTACTTATGGTGGTGGCCCAAATTCAATTGCAATTCATAGTAATATTATTGCTGTAGCTGTTGAAGCAAACACTAAACAAAATCCTGGTAAAGTTGTCTTTTTTGATTTATCAGGTACTTATATTAACGAAGTTACTGTAGGTTCTTTACCAGACATGTTAACTTTTACACCTGATGGCTCTAAAATTTTAGTTGCTAACGAAGGTGAACCAAATGACGATTACTCAGTAGATCCTGAAGGTTCTATTTCTGTAATTGATGTAAGTAGTGGTGCTGCAAATGCTACTGTAACTTCCATCAACTTTAATAGTTATGATGATAAAAAAGAATCTTTAAAAAACAAAGGAATTCGAATTTTTGGTAATAACGGAACTGCAACTGTTTCTCAAGATTTAGAACCAGAATTTATTACTGTTATAGAAGATGGTACAAAGGCTTATGTAAACTGCCAAGAAGCAAATGCTTTAGTCGTTTTAGATTTAACAAATAATACTATTCTAGATATTTTACCTTTAGGTTACAAAAACCATATGTTAGGTACACCATCTGTAACTAGTTATACATTAAACGAATTAGTAGCAAATTGGCCAGCATTAGGAGCTCCTGCTTACGATGGTGGACAACCAGTTGTTAATTTAGGTGGTTTTTCTGGTTTGTATTTCGATGATGTAAACTCTACAGATACAGATTATATTTTTTATGCAATTCCAGATAGAGGGCCAAATGATAGTCCTGTTAGTATTGCAGATGTTACTCCTGCTCCAACAAAAAACTTAAGACCTTTTAAATTGCCTAATTATCAAGGTAGAATTGCAAAATTCACCTTAAATAAAGCAAACGGAACTGTAACTTTAGATGATCAAATAATGTTAACCAGAAAAGATGGTACAACTCCTATAACTGGTAAAGGTAACATACCTGGTTATGATGAAGTTCCTGTAACGTATACTGATGCAAATACTGCTTACACAAATGTAGACTACACAAATGGAACAGAAGAATATCACGCTTTACCTTTTGATGAATATGGAGGTGATTTTGAAGGTATTTTAATTGACAAAGATGGTAACTTTTGGATGTGTGATGAATATAGACCTGCCATTTACAAATTTGATAATACAGGGAAATTAATAGAACGTTTTGTTTCTGAAGGTGCTTCTTTATTAGGCACAACAAATATGCCTACAGGTACTTATGGAGCTGAAACTTTACCAGAGGTTTACAATAAAAGAAGAGCAAATAGAGGTTTTGAAGCAATTGCTTACGATAAAGACAACCATATTATTTATGCTTTTATTCAATCTCCTTTATATAATCCATCAAGTGGAACAAAAGACAATTCTGATGTAATTAGAATTTTAGGTGTTGATGCAAATAACGGAAATCCTGTAAGAGAATATGTATATTTATTAGAAAGAAATAAAGATGCTGGTTTTTCTTCTTCTAGAGTAGATAAAATCGGAGATGCTGTGTTTACAGAAAATGGTAAATTTTTAGTTATAGAAAGAGATTCTGAAGGACCAACGATAGCACATGGAAAAAAATATGTTTTTGAAATCGACATTAATTATGCTACCAATATTCTAAATACAACATTTACAGGTAAAGAATTAGAAGAATTAACTGCAGATGAAATAGCAGCTCAGTCCATAATTCCTGTTCACAAAAACAAAGTAGTTAATTTACCAACAGTTGGTTACCAAGGTTCTGACAAAGCAGAAGGAATTGCTTTATTACCAAATAACGAAATTGCTGTTTTAAATGACAACGATTTTGGTTTAGCTGGTGCAGGTGTTACAGATAATAGTGTTTTAGGAATTATTTCTTTTGCAAATGATTATGGTTTTGACGCCTCTAATAAAGATGATAAAATAAACATTAGAGAACACCCAACATTAGGGATGTTTATGCCAGATGCAATTAGCTCTTATAATGTTAATGGTTTAAATTATATAGTTACTGCAAACGAAGGAGACTCTAGAGATTATGATGGTTATTCTGAAGAAGAAAGAGTAAAAGATTTAACTTTAAATACAACTTATTATCCAGAAGCAGCAACTTTACAAGAAGATGAAAATCTTGGTCGATTAAAAACTACCACTGCAAATGGCGATTATAATAATGATGGTGAATACGAACAAATTTATTCTTATGGAGCAAGATCTTTTTCAATTTTTGATGAATATGGAAATTTAGTTTTCGATAGCGCTAATCAATTTGGGTTAAAAATTGCTGAAGAAGAAGCATCATTATTCAATCAAGATGAAGAAGAACTTGATGGTAGATCTGATGATAGAGGGAGTGAGCCAGAAGCTATTGCAATTGGAACTATTGAAGGGAGAACTTTTGCTTTTATTGGTTTAGAAAGACAAAGTTCAATTTTAATGTATGATATTACAGATCCAAAAGATGTAGAGTTTATTACTTATTATAAAGGAAATGTTACTTCTAAGGATGTTGCTCCAGAAATCATTAAATTTATTGCTGCTTCAGAAAGCCCAAATGGTAAAAACTTATTATTAGTTGGTTATGAAGTTAGTGGTTCTATGGGTATTTTAGAAATTGATGACGATGCTTTAAGTATTAGTGAAGAAGTTGCTGATAATAATTTTAAAATTTATCCAAATCCTGTTTTAAACAAAAATTTAAAGTTTAATAAAACAATATCTGGAGTTATTTACAATACAAACGGACAAGAAATAAAAAGATTCGAAAATAAAGAAGCTATAAATGTTTCTGAATTCAATGCTGGTATTTATATTATTAAAACAATTAACAACGGAGTTAAGCGTTTTATTAAATTATAAAAACTTAAGGTCCTTAAAAGTAAAAATCCCGATTATTAATCGGGATTTTTTTTGCTTTATGATGTATCTAATTTTATTTCTATTCTTTAGCCTTTTCTAATACTTTTATCTGCTTTAAATTATCTGCAATTGGGGTTGCTGTAATTACTTTTTCCCCAGGAATAAAGTAGAAAAAATAGGCGGAATTTTGCCCAACTTTTCTAACATCTAACCTTGTGTTATCTTTAAATACTAATGTATAATTAGGTATAATTTCTTTGGTATTGTATTTATGCTTCATTCCAATACCCATTCCTGTTCTCATGGATATAAATAACAGAAAAAAGATAAACATCATACCAGGTATTATTTTATTTTTCTTCCCTAATTCTTCATGTTTTTTATCCCACTTTTCTATATCATAAATTTTTTGATACCATTTTTTGACTCTTAAATAAGTGTATAATTTAAACATCCATCTAGTGAAATATAAATACATCAACCAAAACATCAAACCTAAAAAAAGCGATATTTTCCAGTTATTAATTAACAAACTTATGGGCGATATCAACGCATCTAAAATTGTAGTATAGTTTAAATAAGAAACTCCGAAAATTCCATAAAAAATAGCGTCGCTCACAATACCTAAAATAATTAGGTATAAATACCCAATATAAAAAACGTCTTGTAAGTTTAACTTTTTCTGTTTAATTTTCATTATTCAGTTTCTATACTTTTATATGCCGTAATTATTTTTCTTACCAATCTGTGTCTTACCACATCTTTATCATCTAAATAAACCTGTGCAATTCCATTAATATCTTTTAACGCTAACAAAGATTCCTTTAAACCAGAAACTTGTTTTCTTGGCAAATCTATTTGACCTGGATCTCCAGTAATAATAAATTTTGCATGCATGCCCATTCTTGTCAAAAACATTTTCATTTGATTATGAGTTGTATTTTGAGCTTCATCTAAAATAACAAAGGCATTATCTAAAGTTCTACCTCTCATAAATGCTAATGGTGCAATTTGTATGACGCCTTTTTCTAAATGAGACTCTAGCCTTTCATGAGGAATCATATCTCTTAAAGCATCATATAAAGGTTGCATATAAGGATCTAATTTTTCTTTTAAATCACCAGGTAAAAAACCTAAATTTTCGCCAGATTCTACAGCTGGTCTTGTTAAAATAATACGCCTAACTTCTTTTTCTTTTAATGCTTTTACAGCCAAAGCAACAGCTGTATATGTTTTACCAGTTCCTGCAGGACCAACAGCAAAAAGCATATCATTTTTAGCCATTTCTACAACCATTTTACGTTGGTTTTCTGTCTGTGGCTTAATCATCTTTCCATTAACACCATGCACTAAAATATCTTTTGCATTTTTTTTGGAAACAGTTTTTTCTTCATTTCCTGTAGATGTTAAAATACGCTCAATACTATTTTCATCTAATTTATTATAACGATCAAAATATTTTACCAAACGTTCAAAACGAATTTCAAATTCATCTAAAATATCTGATTCTCCATAAATTTTTAATTTAGATCCTCGAGCAACAATTTTTATTTTAGGAAAATATCTTTTTAATTGCTCTATTGTACTGTTTTGTGTGCCAAAGAAATCTTTTGGGTTTATTTCCGTTAACTCTATAATGCGTTCGTTCAAATTATTAAGTTTATTAAAATATTAGTTTGAATTATTAAAATAAAAATAGGTATAAAAATTTCTAAAATGATTAGATTTGCTTAAAATAATTAACAACTTTTACACAACTAATTAACAGCCATAAAATTAATGTCTTTTATCACTTTAACATCAGATTTCGGGACTAAAGACCATTTTGTTGGGGCTGTTAAAGGAGCTATTTATTCGGAATTAGCCGATGCTAAAATTGTAGATATTACGCACGAAATATCACCTTTTAACATTACAGAAACTGCTTATATTTTAAAAAATTCTTACAAAAGTTTTCCTAAAGGAACCATACATATTGTTGGTGTAGACTCAGAATTAAGCGCAGATAATAAGCACATTGCAATTTCTTTGGATGATCATTTTTTTGTATGTCCAGATAATGGATTAATCTCTATGATAGCTTCAGAAATTCAGCCTACAAAAATTGTGGAAATTAATATTCATGACAGAGTAGAAAGTAGTTTTCCTGTGTTAGATGTTTTTGTAAAAGTGGCTTGTTTTATTGCACGTGGTGGAAATTTAACAGTGATTGGCAAAGAAATTAAGGAATATAAAAAGCTTATTGAAATTCAGCCAAAAGTAAATCAAGAGCAAAACCAAATTATTGGTGGTGTTTTATATATTGATAATTATGGAAATGTAATTACCAACATCAGCAGAAAAATGTTTAATGATATTGGTAAAGGACGCACTTATAAAATAAATGCTTCACGTTATACTTTTACTAAAATATATAATAAATACAACGAAATTACAGATAATAACTCCACAGATACAATGCAATTCGATGGTAATAAATTAGCCATTTTTAATTCTGCAGGTTTTTTAGAAATTGCTGTGTATAGAAGTAACTTAAAAACAGTTGGTGGTGCATCAACTTTATTAGGTTTGGAATATAGAGATCCTGTAATTGTAGAATTTTTTATGGAATCGAAACCAGAATATTCCTCTTTAAATTAAACTATGTTTGTTAGAATCGTAAAAATGAGTTTTCACTCAAAACATATTGCAGCATTTCTAGAAATGTTTGAAGAGAAAAAGCAACTAATTCGTAATTCTGATGGAAATAAATTGTTAGAATTATATCAAGATAAAAATAACCCTGAAATATTTTTCACCTATTCTTATTGGGAACATGAAAGCGATTTAGAGAACTATAAAAACTCTGAATTGTTTTTAAAAACATGGAAACAAACCAAAACTTATTTTAATGACAAACCACAAGCTTGGAGTGTTGATAAAAAAGTAAGTTTGCAATAAATAAAAGCAGTAAGCAAAATTAAATACGATAAATGGATTACAATTTTACACCCTTTCCTGTTTTAGAAACAGAACGATTAACATTAAGAGCATTAAATTTAGATGATGCAAAAGCAATTTTTGGTTTAAGAACCAATAAAGAAGTGAATGAATATATTGATAGAAAAGTGCCTAGAAACCTTTCTGAAGCTAGAGCTTTTATTGATAGAATCTCAACATTAGCAGAAAATAATAAAGGGATTTTTTGGGTAATAGCCTCAAAAAGCACCAATGAATTAATGGGAACAATTGGTTTGCGTAATTTTGAAGATGAAGAAGATTATGCAGAAATTGGGTACGAAATAAATCCTGATTATCAAGAAAGAGGTTATATGAGCGAAGCTTTTATACCAGTTTTAGAATATGGATTTCAAAATTTAGAGTTAAAAACTATTGAAGCATTCACACACAAAAATAATACGGCTTCAATTGCGTTATTAGAAAAACTAAACTTTGTTTTTGATCCTGAAAGAGAAGATGAAGGTTTCGAAAATAATATTAGTTACCTGTTAAAGAATTAGGAGTTAGGAGTTAGGAGTTAGGTGAAATAAATTTTTTAGACTTTATACTTTTGATAAACCAATAGTAGTTTTAAAATAAACTTCAGAAACTAAATAATTTCATGGAAAAGTCTTCGACAAGCTCAGACTGACTTTCGTTAATTAAATTGGATTTTAGTTTCATTTATAATGAAGAGAAAATTTAATTTAATGATAAGATTAAGTTTATGACTAAAGAAGAAAAAGAAAAGTTTGAGAAGTGGAAAGTTAAATACCAAAAAAAGAAAGAAAAAGAAAAATTTAATTTTTTAAAACCGATTATTATTACAGCTCTAATAATTTCTATTATTGGAATATCTTTTTATTATTGGAATTCAGAAGAATATAAATTTATTTTTGATAAAACTAAAATTGTAAAAGCTGAAATAATTGAAACTAAAATGGTTCATATTGGAAAAGGCTATTATCATCAAATGTTGATATTTGAATATGAATATGATAATCAAAAGTTTAAAGGAGAAAAAACAATCGGAAAAAGAGTAGGATTAAAAAAAATAGGTGATATTTTACAATTAAAAATTTCAATAGAAAATCCTGAAAGAAACAAAGTTTTGAGATATTATTATAATTAAAAGTTCAAAAACTTTTAGAAATTTGATAACAATTAAACGCTTCAACAGTTAAACAATTACACATATATTGAAAGCAATCTTAAAAAAAGAATTCAACTCATTTTTTGCAAGTCCAATTGCGTATTTAGTTATTGGAGTTTTCTTGCTGATAAATGGTTTGTTTTTATTTATTTTTGATGACGATTTTAATATTTTAAACGCTGGTTTTGCTGATATTACTCCGTTTTTCTATTTAGCTCCTTGGGTTTTTCTCTTTTTGATTCCTGCAATTACCATGAAAAGTTTTGCTGATGAATTCAATACAGGAACCATAGAACTATTAAAAACAAAACCAATTTCTGATTGGCAAATTGTTTTGGGAAAATTCTGGGCTTCACTCCTATTGGTTTGTATTGCCATAATTCCGACTTTTATGTATGTCTATACAGTATATCAATTAGGAAATCCTGTTGGAAACATCGATTTTGGCAGCACAATTGGTTCGTATATTGGGTTACTATTTTTGGCAGCAACCTATACAGCTGTTGGTTTATTTACATCAACTTTATCAAAAAACCAGATTGTAGCTTTTATTTTAGGCGTTTTTATTACGTTTTTCCTTTTTTATGGTTTTGATGCGATTGCAACTTCTTTTGGAGATAGCAGCTTAACCATTCAGCAATTAGGTATTAACGAACATTTTAAAAGTATTTCTAGAGGTGTTATCGATACAAGAGATATTATCTACTTTTTAAGTGTTACTTTTTTCTTTTTATTCATTACTAAAACACGTTTAGAAAATGAATAAAAACATCAAAAATATCGGTTTATTATTGATTGGTTTATTTGTTTTAAACATTCTCAATCAATCTTTTTACAAACGTTTCGATTTAACTGCAGATAAAAGATACACACTTTCTAAAACCACAAAATCAATTTTATCAACCTTTAAAAAACCACTTTTTATAACGGTTTATCTGGAGGGCGATTTTCCATCAGAATTTAAAAGACTGCAAGTTGAAACGCAACAATATTTGGAGGAACTTGCTGCAGAAAATGGCAACATAAAAATTCATTTTGAAAACCCTGACAATCAACGTGAAGAATTGATTAAAAGAGGCATGATGCCAAGCCAATTAACAGTGGAAGAAAATGGTAAATTATCTGAAGTTATTATTTTTCCTTGGGCAGAGATTGTTTTTGAAGAAAAATCAACCATTGTTTCATTATTACCGAATGCAATTGTTGCAAGTCAAGAAGAACAGTTGCAAAAAGCGATTGAAAATTTAGAATATAGTTTTAGTAATGCCATAAATTCCATCACTCAAAAGAAACAAAAATCTGTTGCCATTATTACAGGAAATGGCGAATTACAAGATATTTATCTATATAGTTTTTTAAGCGAAGTTGCCAAAAAACACAAATTAGCAAAATTCACGTTAGATTCTGTGGCTACAAATCCGAGGCAAACTTTACAAGATATTACCAATTTCGATTTGGCAATTATTGCAAAACCCACTGAAAAATTTACATCCGAAGAAAAATTTACACTTGACCAATTTATAACAAATGGTGGTAAAACTTTGTGGATGTTAGACAATGTACAAGCAGATCAAGACAGTTTATTAAACTCTGGAAAAATGTTGGCATATCCAAGAGATTTAAACTTAACAGATTTGTTATTTTCTTACGGAATTAGAATCAACACCACTTTAATTAAAGATTTATATGCCGCAAAAATTGCATTGGCAACTGGCACAATTGGCAATCAAACTCAGTTTCAGAATTTAGATTGGTTTTACCATCCTTTAGTTTCTGGGAATCCAAATCATTCAATTACAAAAAATGTTGCTCCTGTAAGATTACAGTTTGCAAATCAAATTGATACACTTAAAAACAACATCAAAAAAACACCTTTATTAATCAGTTCTCCATTATCTCAAAAAGTAGGAACACCAACCATTATTGAGCTACAATCTATTGCTGAAGAACCCGAAGAAAAAGATTTTGTTGCAGGAAATCAATTATTTGCTGTCTTATTAGAAGGTGATTTTAATTCAGGATTTAAAAACCGTATAAAACCTTTTGAAACTCCCATTTTTAAAGAAAATGCAACCCATAATAAAATGATTGTAATTGCTGATGGTGATATTGGGAAAAATCAAATTTTAAAAGGAGAACCAACAGATTTAGCTAGTGATAAATGGACAAACGAACAATTTGGCAACAAAGATTTTCTTCTAAATGCTGTTGATTATTTATTAGATGATACTGGTTTGATGGAATTAAGAAATAAAACTTTAAAAATTAATATTTTAGACAAACAAAAAGCGTTTAGAGAACGTACTTTTTGGCAGTTTTTAAATGTGGTTTTTCCACTAATTTTACTGTTTGCTTTCGGATTTGTTTTTAATTATATCAGAAAAAAGAAATATAGTAAATAAGTTTTTAGTCGATAAATATCATCAACAAAAAAGATTAAAAACCAACTGCTGCATCATCTCCTCTTTTATCTGCACCAGCTTCTAATTTTCCATTTGGCAAAACAAGAATAGCATCTACTCTACCAATAATTAAAGAATTTCTTTCTAAAATTTCATATCCTAAAGATTCCAACTTATTTTTAGAAACTTCATCAAAACCATTGGGTTCCATTCTAATAACATCTGGCAACCATTGATGATGAAACCTTGGCTGATTCACAGATTCTTGCATTCCCATATCAAATTCTACCACATTTAAAATATTTTGCAAAACCGATGTTATAATTGTAGAACCTCCAGGAGTTCCTACCACCATTTTTAACTTGCCATCTTTCTCTACAATTGTTGGTGTCATAGAACTCAACATTCTTTTTTCTGATGCAATTGAATTTGCCTCAGAACCTACTAAACCATAAACATTTGGCACACCTGGTTTGCTAGAAAAATCATCCATTTCATTATTCAGAATAAAACCTGCGCCTTTTACAACCACTTTAGATCCATAACCTGTATTTAGAGTTGTGGTTACAGAAACTGCATTTCCAAATTGATCTACAATGGAATAATGTGTGGTTTCATCACTTTCATACCCCAAAATTTTTCCCTGAGAAACTTCAGAGGAAGGTGTTGCTTTATCCCAAGAAAAAGATTTCATTCTATTGTTTATATAATTTTCGTCTGTTAAACTATCAATTGGCACGTTTACAAAATCAATATCACCCAAATAATGAGCTCTATCTGCATAACTTCTTCTAGATGCTTCTGTTAACAATTGGATATATTTTGTTGAATTATGTTCAATATCAGATAAATCAAAAGGTTCTACCGATTTTAAAATTTGTGCCAAACAAATTCCACCACTTGCAGGCAAAGTCATAGAAGTAATGTTGTAATCTTTGTAAGAAAATTCGATTGGTTTTCGCCAAATTGCTTCGTATTTTTCTAAATCTTCGTGAGTAATAATTCCACCTAATTCTGCAACATAATTTACTAATAAATCTGCTGTTTCTCCTTTGTAAAATCCGTCTTTTCCAAAATCACGAATTCGCTCTAAAGTTTGTGCTAGTTCCTCTTGTTTTAAAATATCTCCTGCTTTCCAATTATTCTCAAAAACGGTTTTATAGTTGTTAACTTTTTTAAATCTTTCTGTGGCATTATTTAAATCATCTGCTTGATTTTCGGTCACAACAATTCCTTTTCTAGCCAAATCAATTGCTGGCTGAATCAAGTCTTTGATTGGTAAAGTTCCGAACTTTTTATGCACTTCAAAAACACCAGCAACAGACCCAGGAATGCCAACTGCAAAAGCTCCTAACACACTTTTGTTTTCAATTACATTGCCAAGCGAATCTAAATACATGTCTTTATGAGCTGTAATTGGGGCTTTTTCTCTAAAATCTAAAGCGCCTTTTGTGCCATCGTTATTTCTGTATACCATAAAACCTCCACCAGCAATATTCCCAGCAACAGGATATACAACAGCCAAAGCAAAATGCGTTGCAACCATTGCATCATAAGCATTTCCACCCTTTTGTAAAATAGCAGAACCAATTTTTGAAGCTTCTTCTCTTGCAGAAACTACCATTGCTTTTTCTGTGATTAAACCAACTGTTTTTTCTTTTTTACAACCATTTAAAATTGATAAAAAAGTGATTAGAAAAAGGATTTTATATGCTTTCATATTTTATAATTAGTTTTTTTATGCTAATGTAATCTTCAGTAAATAAAATTAAGAGTTACTTAACGAATTCTAAATATCAGTTAATTCATTAAATTTCTGCTTTGTAAAAGTGACCAAATCTTGAAAGAAAATTGTAAAATCTTCTTCTAATTCAGTTTCTAAAAGTGATAAATCTTCGATGGCTAAATTCATTTGAGATTTGCCTTTTGTTCGAGCATTCATGCCATTTAAAACTTTTGCAATTCCTTCTTTATATTGATAATTGAACAGAATATTATAGTCGATCATATACTTTATAAATTGTTGCGATTTTTTTGGTAATTCTGATGAAATTGAATCAAACAAAGTATATACAGATTTTGTATAAACCTCTAAAGGAATTGAAGAATAAGTTGCCCAATTTTTGGCTAAAAAATAGTCGTAAAAAATATCGATGATAACTCCATCATAATGTCTGTAACGTTTATGCAAACGTCGTTTGCTTTTTCTTACAATTTTATGAGCGTCTGTAAAAGTGTCTATTTCTCTGTGTAAAAAAATTCCTTGCTGAATTTCTTTTGAAAAACCTTCGTAATTATTCCCACGAATATGGTCTGCAATAAAATTGCCAATCATAATATTGGTGTCGTTTTGTGAGAGATATAAATGTGCTAAGAAATTCATAAATTAAATTGATCTAAAAGTAATCAAAAAACCACAACTAGAAGTTGTGGTTCAAAATTTAATATCTCATTTTTAATTTTAGGAAAAAAAGCGGTTATCTTTTTCAGTATTATCCATGTTATTTAAACTCTAAATCGTTTTATAAAATAACTCTTTCTAGTTTTAATAAACTCTTTTATCAAAATGTTTCTTTAAGAATACAATTTGAGCGAAAAATAACAATCCAAAAAATAAAACTGCGTATAAAGTAATATTAGAAACAGATAATGTGTCGAATAGATTTGTAAATTGTAATTTATCAAGAAAGTCAAACTCTATTTTTGGCAAATTAAAAGCGCTTTCTGTTGTTGTAAAAAATGAAATAAAAATTAATGCTAAAATTGATGCAGCAATTAACATCCAACCTTTTTTAGAAATTAGCGATTTTGCTTTAAAAACTTCTAAATTCTTTTCAAGCGTAATTTTCTGCATTAAAGAAGCTGTAAAATCTAAAGATGGTTGCTCTGTAGAAATCTCTTTTACATACTTTTTTGCAAAAGCATCTAATTCTTTGATATGTTTATTTTCTCCCATAATTTTCTATCATTTCTGGCACTACATTTTCTTTTACAATGGTCAATAATTTCTTTCTGGCTCTGTGTAACTTCACTTTTAAATTCGCTTCAGACATGGAGGTTATTTCCGTAATTTCTTTTAAAGATAGTTCATCATAATAAAACATCCAAATAATAGTACGTTCTTCATCTGGTAATTTATGCAAACAAATTTCCATCATTTTTGCGCGTTCTTTTCTTTCAATTCCCTCTAAAATATTTTCTGTAGCTTTAATTTGATTAAAAGTAATTTCGTTAATTTCAAACGAATTGTTATTATTTTTATTCTTTTTAAGATTGTCCAAACTTGTGTGATATGCAATTCTATACAACCAAGTAGAAAATTTAGAATCACCTTTAAACTTGCTTAAATTTTTATACGCTTTTATAAACGTATCTTGACTAATTTCCTCTGCTTCTTCCCTATTCTTAGTCATTTTAAATGCCAAACTAAACACCATATTTTTATAAGTATCAACAAGAGATGCAAACGCATTTGTATCTCCATTAATAACTTTTGTAATATAAATTTGGTCGGTTTTGTTAGTCATTTTATGTTTGACTGTTATTCATATAAATAGGTTACAGTTTTTAATTACTTTTTTTTTCTAAAATTTATTATAGAAGTCATAAAGTGAACATTTGTAAAATTAGTGCAATTGTTTTACTTATTTTATTTTAAAAAAAATAGCTTTAGTTGTAACCTTAACTAAAAATGAATCGTCAAAGCTACAAACACAATAAAATTAATCATTATGGAAGTAGCAATTTTAGCAGTAATTTTTGGAAGTCTTTTTGGTATCTTTTACTTATATTTTTCAACCAGAAACAAAGAACGTTTAGCATTGATAGAAAAAGGTGCAGATGCAAGTATTTTTATATCAACCAAAAATCAAAAAACAGCACCAATTTGGAAAGTGCTCATTTTAAATATTTCACTTTTATTAATGGGTATTGGTTTAGGAATTTTTATAGGACTTATTTTGGATACTTATACAAATTTAGGTCAACCTGTTTATCCAGCAACCGTATTTTTCACAGCAGGTTTATGTTTATTTGCAGGGTTTCATCTAACTAAAAGTTTAGATAAAGAATAAAAATAATTTAAAAACTTGTTAATTTTTAAAAGAGAATGGATTTCTAAAATCTATTCTCTTTTTTCTTTTGTAAATTAGCCTTCTAAATAATTTATGATGAAAAAAATTACACTCTTATTTTTACTAGTTTCATCTGTTACATTTGCTCAAACAGATCAAAAAATTTACGATATTATTGAGGCTGTTTCTGCTGATAACATAAAAAATTACGTAAAAACTTTAACAGAATTTGGTACAAGAAACACCTTTTCCGATACAATTTCACAAACTCGTGGAATTGGAGCTGCAAGAAGATGGATAAAATCTGAATTTGATAAAATATCATCAGATTGCGAAAACTGTTTAAATGTATTTTATCAAAAGGATTTGGTAACTAAAGAAGGCAACAGAAGAGTGCCTCATGATGCCTATGTTGTGAACGTTGTTGCCATTCAAAAAGGTACAAAATACCCAAATAAATATATTATTATGAGTGGTGATATAGATTCACGAGCAAGTGATACTATGGATTTTACGACAGATGCTCCAGGTGCAAATGATAATGCATCAGGAATGGCTGGAACTATAGAAGCTGCTAGAGTTTTATCAAAATACCAGTTTGAAAGTAGCATTATTTATGTAGGTTTATCTGGAGAAGAACAAGGGCTTTTTGGTGGAGCAGGTTTGGCAAAATATGCTAAAGAAAAAGAATGGAACATTATCGGAATTTTAAACAACGATATGATTGGAAATATTACTGGAGTTGATGGCGTAATTGATAATAGAGCTTTTAGAATTTTCTCTGAACCTGTACCTGCAAACGAAACTGAAAACCAAAGAAATGCGAGACGTTTTTATGGTGGTGAAGTTGATGGTATTTCTAGACAATTGGCAAGATATATTCATAAAACTACCAAAACTTACATGCCAGAAATGAACCCAATGATGATTTATAGATTGGACAGATTTGGAAGAGGAGGGCATCACAGACCTTTTAACGATTTAGGTTTTGCAGGAATAAGAATTATGGAAGCACATGAAAATTACACACAACAACATCAAGATATTAGAACTGAAAACGGAATTAATTATGGTGATACTTTTGAACATGTAAATTTTCCATATGCTAAAAAATTAACTGCTGTAAATGCCATAAATTTAGCCAGTTTAGCTTGGGCTCCAGAAGCTCCAGAAGTGGTGGAAATTGGTGGAATTGTAGAAGCTAATGCTAAATTAAAATGGAGCAAAGTTAAGGGTGCAAAAGGATATAAAATTTACTGGAGAGATACAACATCGCCAACTTGGGACCATAGTAGATATGTAGAAGCTACAGAATTTACTTTAGATGGAATTGTAATTGATAATTTCTTTTTTGGAGTTGCTGCTGTTGGTGAAAATGGACATGAAAGCGTAGTTGTTTTTCCAAACAAAATTTTGAGATAAATGAAATATTTAAGTTTTATTTTTTCAATTTATTTCTCTTTTTTTCAAATTAAAAAAATCTTTGAGATCTGAAAAAAATTTTATTATTAGCTTTTCAAAAAAACTAATTTTTCATAAAATCAGTAATCTCTTTGGTAGAAATAAAAGGATTTGCACCTTCTTTTTGAGCCACTAAAGCACCAACTGCACAAGCTGTATCAATTGCTTTTTGTGGATTTTCTTTTTGCAACAAATTGCTAATTAACGTTGCTATAAATGAATCTCCAGAACCAACTGTATCTGCTACTTTTATTTGATAACCACTATTATAAAACATCTTATTATCATATAATAAAACTGCACCATGTTCGCCTTTGGTTACACAAATTTGGTTTGTATTTGTTTCTTTTGATAAAAAATGAATATTCTGCTCTAAATTTTTATAGGGAGAATTTAAAAAAGCAGCAATCTCATAGATTTCTTCATCATTAAATTTAACGAAATTTGCTTTTTGCATCAACTCAAATAAAATATTTTTCTCATAAAAAGGTTTGCGTAAATTCACATCAAAAACTTTATAATTTGGGTGTGTTAAAAATTTATACAAGGTGTTTTTTGAAACTTCATCTCGAGTAATTAAACTTCCAAAAACAAAAGCATCAGCATTTTTTACAACTGCTGATGCTTTTTCTGTAAACTGAATTTTATCCCAAGCTTTTGGATGCGCAATTTTGTAACTCGCAGCTCCTTTATCATTTAAAGTTACTGCAACTTCTCCAGTTTCAAAATCATCTAAAACTTGAATTTGTGATGAATTTATGTTGTGTTCTTTTAAATATTCTAAAATAAGTTTTCCTAAACGATCATTACCAATAGCACTAATCATAGTAACATCATTTTTAAAAGATTGCAAACGTGTTGCAACATTTAAAGGTGCACCTCCAATCTTTTTATGATTTGAAAAAACATCCCAAAGAACTTCTCCAAAACAAACAATTTTAGACATATTATAGATCGATTTTTAGTAGATATTAGTTTCTGATGTTCTCTGATTTATAGAACTCGCAAAAATGGCTAACATACGTTTTGCAATTCCTGTCCAACCAAAATTTCTACGCGCAAAACGTGCACCTTCAACAGACATTTCGTTTCTTAAATTTGGGTATAAAAGTGGCATAGCCATCATTGCTCCAAATTCTTTTGGTCTGTGAGGATCTGCAAATAAAGCTTGATTTCCAAAATCTATCAAATCGCACAAACCACCATGAACAGTTATTACACTTGGCGTTCCACAAGCCATTGCCTCAATAGCTACCATTCCAAAAGGTTCGTATCTAGATGGCATTGCAAAAATACTTGCAGATCTATATACGTTTGCTAAATCTTCATCTGCAATGTAACTTTTCCATTTTATTTTATCCATTACACCAATTTCTGACGCTACTTGTTTCAGCTTTTCAATTCCTTCTTTATCTTGTTTAGAATCGCCACCAATTGCAGCTACTAAACCTGCTTCAGGGCATAATTCGAATAAAGTTGGTAAAGAATTTATTAAAAGATCATATCCTTTATTATGCGCCATTCTTCCTAACGCCAATACATCAGTAGGACTTATGTCGTATTTCTGGCGAATTTTATCATTCTCTTTAGATGGTACTGGAAAAAATTTATTTTCATCTATTCCTGGAGGAATCATGCTACAATTTTTTGTTAAAACATCATATTGTTGCACCAATAAATCTACCTGTGGCAAAGTTGTAGCAATTACATAATTACACATTTGGTATACAAAATATTCTTTTCTAATACGTTCTTTAAATCTGTAGGTTTTTTCCATTTCCTTTTCATCCATATCACTTCCCATAGAATGTTGTTTCCACCAACCTAAAGAATGTGGTGTATGAACATGACAAATACCTAATTCTTCTGATATTTTTTGACCTGCCCAACCTGCGTCCCAATAATGAGAATACACAACATCATACTTCTTATTCTCTTTTTTTATGGCTGCTAACGTGTTTGTAACAAACTTTTTTAAATGATCGTGCATATCCTCTTTTCTGATAAATTTTTTACCACCAAATGGAATTCTCCAAACACTATAATTTTCATTTACATCATCATATTCTGGTTGATCTTCAAATTGACGAGTCACTAAATCTACTCTTTTTCCAAGTCTGCTGAATCGTTCTGCTAATTCTAAAACATAAACAACTTGTCCTCCAGTATCTGGTTTTCCTAATTCTGGATTTGCTCCAACATAACCATGTAAAGAGATCATTAAAATTGATTTCATAGTTTTTATTTTTTAGTATTCATATTTGTTAATTTTAAATCGTGACAGGCTGCTATGTATTGAGCTGCAGACCAAGCTTGATAAGCCTTACCCATTGGTTTTCCTGTAACTCCATGTGCCCATTCTGTAAATTCCCATTCGTTATTTATTCCTTCTTTATTGATGAGTGCAAGTTTGTGCAATTCTGCAATAGCAATATCTCTAAAACCTAATTTATTTACATATTTTACCCAAAAACCACCAACAAAAGGCCAAATACCTCCATTATGATAATGGTTGGGTAAATTCAATAAATTAACGGTATAATAAGGTCTCCAATCTGGATCTCCAGGACTTACAACAGGATATACATTTGCAATAGGAAAAGGATCATTTACACCAACACCTAACATAAATTTAAAAGTTTGATGCGCTTTTTCAGAATCTATTGTTCCATGTAAAAAAGCTAACACATTTCCTAAAGTATCACATCTCCAAGAAAAATCGAAAGGTGTGGTTTGTGCAATTAAGTATGATGTATCTCCCAAGGTAAATTGCTTTTCAGCAAAAGATACAGATGAAAAAAGTTGTTGTTGTGTTGATGGCCAAAAATTCTGAACAATTTCTTTTTTTATCACTTGAGACCAACGTATATATTCACCAGCTTCTTCATGATTCCCTAACATTTCTAACAATCTACCAAAACAAACGTTAGATCTGTACCAGAGAATTTCATCATAAAGAATATTATAACTTCTTCCAAAAAGATCTGTCCAATCTCCAGCTTCAGGAATTTCTAAAAGTGCGTCATTATTACTATCATGAGCTCCCAACCAACGCATTGTTTCTTTGATATCGCCAATATATTTTCTTGCAAATTCTATGTCTTTAGTAACATTTACGTATTCGTAAAATGCAATAACCACCCAAATTCCACTATCAATTGAACAGATACCTCCAACTCCAGAATAATCTGGTTCATTATCTTTTAAACGAACATTTGATGGGATTTGGCCATTTCTAGAAATATGACCTAACAACGTTTCTAATGTTTGACGTTGACATTTATGAATTTCTTCATCATCTATTAAAGAAAGAGAACCAATTACTGTAATTGCGCCATCTCTAGCCCAAACTGAATGGTAGTTTTCATCTGTTCCATTAGGAATATTATCTGGTATAGAACAAGCAGAAAAACCTAAAGGTGTAATATTTTTACGCAAAGCTTCAATTGCTTTTTTATAGCCTTCTTGAATTAATTCTATTTTTTCACTGTCATCTTCATCAGCAATGTTATCTAATTCTTTTTTGATGAAAAAATCTTCTGTATGATCGATATTAGAAATTTCTGAGGCTTCTTTTGGTAAGATTCCATAAAATATTAAGCCTTCTATAATACCATCTCCTTTTGCTTTTTCTGTATGATAAACTTTTTTATGTTTTGTATATTTATACAATTCTTCGTGTGCATTTGCAACTACAATTCCTGAGACATCTTTTAAATCGAACATTGCAGAATCGTTTCCACTATCTCCAGCTACTAAAACCTGATTTGTTTCTAAAGTTAATCTTTTTAACAGCCATTGTAAAGCATTTCCTTTATTCGCCCATTTTGGTAAAACGTCTAAAAATTTATCACCAGAATAAATTACGTTCACATCCATATTTGCATTGGAAAAATCTTGTGCAACGCTTTCTACTAATTCATCTGTGGCATCATGAAAAAAGTAACTTCTTTTATAAGAGTGTTGAAATTTACTGGGCTGCTGACTTATTGGGTGATTTATTTTATTAATGATATTTTCTACTGCTTTTAAATTCCAGCCATCATCTAAAACATCATTAAATTCTTTTACGACCTTTCCTTCCTCATAATTATAAATATGTGTACCAACTCCAGAAATTATATAATCTGGTTTTGGTAATACCCCTTTATTGATCAAATTCAAAACATCATCAATTAATCTGCCTGTGTTGTAGGTAATAATAATGTCTAAATCTTTAGCGTATTTAACCCAAGTTTTTGTAAAATTACTTTTGTAAGTGTGGAAATCAATTAATGTATTATCTATATCAAAAGACAATAATTTAATTCGATTCTCCTTTTTCAAATTCTTATTTTTCATCTATAATTATTTATTAATTAACACTAATCGCCCTAAAATAGGGAAATAATTAGTTGTAGATGAACGCATTTACTATTAATATGTGCTTTAAAATTTACTTTTATGATACTCGTAATTTTTGTATGTTATAAATAATATAATGAGATTTTAAGTACCTATAATTGACATATATTAAATTGATGAAAATTTTGAAATGACTTATTTTATGTTAAACATCTATTAAAAAGTTATTTTAATTTCATTAATAAAAGTATTACTATTATATTTATGAATAAAACTATTAATCATGAAAAAACTACTAATATTATGTTTTGTTCTTGCTATTAATTTAACATTTGCTCAAGAAAATTCAGCCACCTTTTTAACTGTACTTCATAAAGAAAGTAAAAACGCTCTATTAATTACAAATAATAATGACAAGATGATTGGTTTTCAGGAAATAGTTCCTGTAGATTTCGAAACCAAAAAAATAATTGATGAAGCAAAGTTTTCACTTAATGACTTTAATGATAAAAGTTTAAACGCGCTTTTATTAGAATTAGATAAAAAAAATAAAATTGAATTTTTTATTGTTGAAAAAATCTCAACTGACATCAATAAAACTTCAACTAAAAAAAGCTTTATAATTACAACTAATAAAGATTTTATAGATCAACTAATAACAGCTAAAATTGTTCAGGAAGGTTTACTAAATGAAAGTGTTAATTATGGAGATAGAGATATTGAAATTTTTAAAAACTATTCAGAATCGAAGGACATTTTAAATGTAACCTACAAAATTACATCAAGTACACAATTACAAATTGGTAATAATATAATTCCTTTTATAAAGAAGCCTTTTAAAACTGAAATTGACAAAACATTAGTAAACAGTTTGAATTTATTGGCAATAAACTTTTAGTATTTTATTTTGAATTATAGTACTAATCGAAATTGGTTAATTTGTATTAAAACGCTATAAATTAACCAATTTTATTTTGCCAATAAGTTAAAAGAATAAGAAATATGTATTCATTAAAAAGCCATCTAGAATTTATCTAAATGGCTTTTATCAACAAAAATTCAAAAAATAAACAAATACTTACGTACTCATAATATGTATCTCCTTTATTATAGTTAATCTAAAATTAAAGCTAAAAAAATTCTTCAATACTTCCTGAAGACAGCATAAAATTTTGAAATAATAAGTAAAAGTTCTATTAGTCTAATAAACTGTATACGAATTCTGGATGACCACGCTCACCATCTGCATTTGTAAATGCTAAAAATTTAAGCTTGTATAAGTTTCCATCTGTATCATTTACAACATAAAACACATTTTCTTTTAAAGATGGTAAAGTACCTGGTCCACCACCATTTCTCCAACTACTACCAATACTTCTTTGATCGTTTGTAAAATTAGCAGAAACAACATCTTCTTTCGTAAAAGTATCATAAATACTATTTTCTACATCAGTACCTGTTGTGCCTTGGAATATTAAAAATATAATTAGTATTCCTATCATTTTTTGGAGCTTAAAAACAACAAATGCATTCGAGTTTTTTTTAAAGTTCTTCAACAAACAAAAAGTAATTGTATTAACTTTTACAATCTTCCTTCCTCTAGCCAATAATTTAGCTAGTTTTTATGACAACCTACTTTCTTTTCACTTTTTTACGACAGATTTAAAATATTATAATATTTTTATAAGTGAAGAATTAAAAGAAGATTTGCATGAATATATTGAAATTTTTTACCGTTTTAAGAATGGAAAAACCTAATCTAAATAACAATGAATGGGCACAATATGACAACAAAGTGTTGTTTTACCCTGAAGAAATAATCATTAGAAAACTAGATAATTACTTGCGTTCTTATGCAGATAACCCTGATGAAAAAGTATTGACAAAATTAGTCGTTTATAATCAATAAAAAATCTCTTTAAACTTTTGTCTAAAGAGATTTTATGTTAAGTTAAATAAATTTTATCAATTATTAATAAGTATTTTCTTTATATCAAGATCAGTCTTTAAAATATAAATTCCGTTTTTTAAGTTTTTCAAAATATCATTCTCTTGATTTTTATTTTTTACAATAGTTTCTTTCACTATAATTTTTCCTAAAATACTATATACTGAAATTTTATAAGGTTGAATAAGATTATTTTGTTGTTTATCATATGTTACCTTTGAATAAATATTATCCTTCTCAATTGGTGACAGTTTTGAAGAAGAATATGATAATGAAGCAATAAATAAATTGTTATTTTCATTAGACTCATCAATATTATCATTCTCATCAACAAAAGCATGTAGGTAATTATAACTACTCAAACTATTACCTAAATAGTTGTCAAAAATAAAAATAGATACAGATATTTCTGTTGTTTCACCTGGATCAAGATTTACGTTACTATTAATTGATGATAATCCAGAAACAATACTTGCAGATAATAAATTTGTTCCATTAGACATGATTAGTTCTATATTCTTTGGAGCTCCAGCACTATCTCCGATATTTTTTACTTCTACAAAAAATTTATGATTCTTATTTTTCTTTAAAGTTAAGAGATTTGGCGTTGAAGTTTTATTGTTGTCTATTTCTATAGATAAATTTGTAATTATTAAATCTGGTTTTCCGTTAGAAGTATCACATAGATCTCCAATACCATCATTATCAGAATCTAATTGGGTTGGATTGTAAATGTTTGGACAATTATCACTTGAGTTATTAAATCCATCTCCATCAATATCACTATCACAAGCATCTCCTAGCCCATCTCCATCGACATCAGATTGATTTGGATTAGAAATGTTTGGACAATTATCATTTATATCCAGAATATTGTCATTATCGTCGTCGTCACAAGCATCACCTATTCCATCATTATCAGAATCTATTTGATTTGGATTGGCAGTATATGGACAATTATCAACTAAGAAATCAACATCATCTCCATCTGGGTCATAACTAGGACCAGCCCAATTTGAATATGAAACTTCGTTATCAGAAGTTACTTTTCTCCGAAAATAAATACCAATGCTATGAGCGGTTTGAACTTGACCCGCATTTAAAATAACATTTTTACTTGTACCTATATATTGATTTACTCCTGTCCCACTCGGAACTACCCAAATTTCCCAACTATAAGTAAAAATTCCATTACCACCAGAAGGTGTACTACCAACCAATGTATATATTCCATCAAATGATATAGTATTATTGCTTATTGGTATTATTATTTTTTTTATTTTATTATGAGACTCATCAATAGTTGTATTTTTATTGGCAAAACCTACACCCGTAAAAATAAAAATCAATAATAAAGTTAGTTTTTTTTTCATTTTTTTTATATTTAAATTTTAATATATTATTTTAATAAACTGTATACAAATTCTGGATAACCACGCTCACCATCAGCATTTGTAAGTGCTAAAAATTTAAGCTTATATAAGTTACCATCAGTATCATTTACAACATAAAATACATTTTCTTTTAAAGATGGTAAAGAACTAGGTCCACCACCATTTCTCCAACTACTTCCAATACCTCTTTGATCGTTTGTAAAATTAGCAGAAACAACATCTTCTTTCGTAAAAGTATCATAAGTACTATTCTCTTCATCAGTATCAATCATATAAACTTGTGCTGAAGCCTTGGTATTATTTGTTACATAATCTGGATATACATAAGGCCCTGCAGTTGGAATTAAGTTAGTAAAAATTGTAAAATTTAAATCCCATTCGTTTTTTAAAGGTTCTACATTAACTTCATTTTCGGTGTTAAAACTAAAAAAAGTAAAATGATATGCATCATTTTTAGAAATAGCAATTTCTATATGTGTAGTAGCATCTAAATCTGCATATTGTAAAATGTAGTTGTCTCCATCTTTTAGAATTCTTATTTTTTTCCATCCTCTAGCCTCTCCATTTGCAGAATAACTACCTGTCGCAGGCGTTGTAGCACCTACTTCATAACCAAGATTTAATAAATATACGCTATTTTCTGAATCAATATCAGAAATTTCAGTAATTGCAGTTTCAAGAATATCTCCATTTGGAGCATCCACAAAAGGAGCACTTTCATCTGTATACGTATTTGTTCTTACTAATGGCTGTAAATCTATTACTTCTTGATCTGAAGATTTAACAGCATCTATATTAGTTGTAGAAAGCTTTGCAGATGCCATAGAAATTGAGCCATTAATAACAACTCTAAAGTTCGATCCTGAATAGAAACCTAAATCCCAAGAATCTCTTTTCACTGCTGTTGATGTATTTGTGCTTAAATCTACATACACTTGGTTGGGTTCATTTGGTCCACCTACTTCTGGTGATACTGATGCTCCATCAATAATAATTACAATAGGATCTGTTGGTGTACTATCGCTGTCACAACTTGTGAAAGAAAATACTGCTAAACATAAAATAAAAGTTAAAAATTTGTTTGTCATAATTAAGTAATTTAAAAATTAAGGTTATATAATAGTTTTAAGTAATAAGATTTGCCATAACCCAATAACAGAGCACTGTTATTGGCAGCATGTGTGCCTTCAGAATTTGTTCCACTAACATTAACATTTGTAACATCAAATAAATTTCTAGCACCTAAAGTGGCTTGAATTTTATTTTTAAAAAATGATTTTTTTAGAGAAACATCTAACCAATTATAGGCACTTGTGGTAGATTTAGTAAAAATGGAATTTCCATCTGCATCAACTCCTGAAGAAACATAATTTTGTTGTTTACCATTATGTTTTAGTAAAACAGTAGCAGCAGTTTGCCATTTAAGTATATTGTATGTTGCACTTGTATTTAATTGAAAAGAGTATAAAAAATCGTCTTCTGCTTGTAATTCATTTCCTGCAACTCTAGAAATTCCTTGCAATGTAGCTCCTAAATTAAAAGTCCAATTTTTCTTTTTTAAGCTATTATTTGACGTAATTCCCCATAATTTATAAGCATCAATATTTATATATTGATATTGTAAAGGAATTGTTTTTACAATTGCTAAATCTATTTTGTCAGAAACATCTACATAACTCAACTTTAAGCTATTGAGTAAAGAAATGTCATTTATATAACTATATTTTTTTAAATTGATGAATGCTGTAAAACCATTTTCTGGATTCAAGTTTTCATTTCCTCTCACATCATGATTAGAATCTACAAAATAATAATACAACTCCTCAAAATTTGGTGTCCTGTATGATGTACCAATATTTCCACGCAATTCAAAACCATGTTTCATTAAATAACGAGCACTTAAAGAGGCTAATATTTTAGATTTAAACAAAGAATTGTATTCGTATCTTATTCCTGGTCTTACAATAAATTTTTCTGAAAACTTATATTCTGATGAACCAAAAACTGCAAAATTATTTTGTGATTGTTCTTTATCTTCTTGCGTAACATCTCCAGAAGCTTCTGTATCAAAACCAGTTATAAAACGAGTTTCGTACCCTAATTGAAAATTAAATGTGTTACTTTTTACAAGATTGTTTATATTTCCTTTCGAATAAAAAACTTTACTAGATTGATAAATTTCATCAGTTTCATTGCTTCTTTCTTTACTTAAAATAAAGTGATTAAACTCATTTAAATGCCTTTTTTGCTCTTGATAAGAAAGAGAAACATCATAATTTGCTCCTGAATTTAACTTGCCAATAAAATTTAGGTTATTTACAAAACGATGTGTCGTAAATATTTTATCTGTAGCAGATGGATTACTAGTTTGAGCATTTACATCGATATTAGCTCTTACAGTAGCATCATAATAATTAATGGATTCGTTAAAATATTCAAATTTATAAAAAAGTTGAAACTGCTCTTTTTTAAATTGCACAAAAGCGTTTGTATTTAACTGCTCTTTTGGCAACCAATCATAACCTCTTAAACCATCATTTTTATAATAATTTTCTCCTTGTTTACCATTATAAAAACCCGCAAACTGATTTCGATTTACACCTACTCTTGCAAACCAGTTTTCAGAAATCTTATTCGCAACATTTAAAGCTTGTATGTGCCTACCCTTATTAAACCAAGCATACTCATTACTTACAGTTTCTTCTTGTAAAGAAGCTTTAATATTCCAATTTTCTTTGATGTTTTTTTTCGTAATAATATTAATTACTCCAGATACTGCATTGGCTCCATACTCTACTCCCATTGCTCCTTCTACAATTTCTATACGTTCTATATCATCTAAATTAATCTGGGTTAAATCGATGTTATTTCCTAATCCACTATCACTTACTAAAGGAATATTATCTACTAAAATATTAAAATATTGAGCATCTAAGCCAAAAAATGAAATGGTAGATTTTCCTGTTTGAGAACTTGGTATAATTGTTAGGTTCAAATTAAAATTTAACAAGTCTGCCAAATTATTTGCTGCCTGATTTTCGATCTGCTCTCTTTTAATAACAATTACATTATGAACAGATTTTTTTATAGATCTAGGATTGTATTGTCCTGTAATTACCACTTCATCTAATGTGGTAATTTTTGTAGAGTCTATTTTTTCCTCTTGACTGAAAGCAACAGTACTTACAAATATGAAAAAGACAAATAATCTTCTATTTAGAAACATTCTTAATAATTTTCGACAAATATATATACTTATTTTAATTCAATCTAAATAAAATTACTATTTTTGGCAAAAATTAATAATAATCAAAATAATTTATAAAATGAAAAAACTAGTACTTGGAAGTTTGTTATTATTTTTAGCAATCTCCATCAATGCTCAAAGCAAAAAAACGAAAGATCAAAATGCTATTAAAGAAATGTGTGGCTGTTTTGAAGTTACTTTTAACTTTGCAGAAACTTTTAATTACAGCAAAGACTCTACATATAAACCTTCTGAAACAAAAGTTGATAAAGGTTTAGAGTGGGCTGGTTTAGTTACAGATGATAACAACAAAATATCTATTCAGCATCTTTTACAAGTTGGTAATCCTGCAAAACCAATGATTATAAAACATTGGAGACAAGATTGGATCTATGAAAACACCGATTTTTATATGTACAATGGAGATAATAACTGGACTTTTGAACAAAAAGATAAAAAGAATGTAAAAAAACAATGGACTCAAAAAGTATATCAAGTAGATGATAGTCCACGTTATGAAGGTTCTGGTTCTTGGGTTCATGTAGATGGAAAAAGCTACTGGGAAAATACCACAACTGCTCCTTTACCAAGAAGAGAATACACCAAAAGAAGCGATTACAATATTACTTTAAGGGGAAATAGACAAGAAATTACTGACTATGGTTGGGTTCATGACCAAGACAACAGTAAAATAATTCGTGAAGCTGGTAAAGATGATGTTGTTTTAGCGAATGAAAAAGGATACAATACTTATAAGAGAGTTGCTGATAGCAGATGTAAAGCTGCTGCAGATTGGTGGGTTGCCAACAATGATAAATGGCAATTGGTTAGAAATAAATGGGATGAAGTTTATAGTAGAAATACCAACTTATCTTTAGAAACAAAAGTGGACAACAAACCTTTATACAAGCATTTATTTTCTGATGATGTTACTCAAGAAAAAGAAATGAATACCATAATCGAATCATTTGTAAAAAAATAAAAAAAATGAAAAATTCACAAAAAATATCAATCTTATTATTTCTGATTAGTTTTAGTGCATTTGCACAACAACAAAACATTTTTCACGACAGAAGTTTTTGGGAATCTAAACCAAGTTTAGCAACTGTAAATCAAAAAATTGCAGAAGGTAATGATATCGAAAAATCCAATAGAAATGCTTTTGATGCAACTGTTTACGCTATAAACGCTAAAGCTGATGATGATGTAATTAAATATATCATTGCAAAAAATAATAACAAAGTAAATAAACTTACTCATGATGGAAGAACTTATTTACATTGGGCTGCTTACAGTGGAAAATTAGAAATCATGAAATATCTAATTTCTAAAGGCGCAAAAACAGATATTGTTGATACACATGGAAATACATTCTTGAATTTTGCAGCTTCTTCTGGTCAATCAAATCCAGAAATTTACAAATTTGGTATTGAAGCTGGTGCAAATATCACCAAAGAAAAAAATCATGATGGAGCAAATGCTTTATTGTTAGTTGCTTCTAACGTTAAAGATTTTGAAATTGTAGACCTATTAGTAGCAAATGGTGCTTCTTTAAATGATAAAGATAATTATGGAAATGGCTTTTTTGAATATGCAGCAAAAGGTGGAAACACTAAATTTTTATCAACATTAATTAATAAAGGAATTGATACTGGTAAAAACGCAATGATTTTTGCGAGCCAAGGTTCTAGAAGAAATAGCAACACTTTAGCAACATATCAGTTTTTAGCAGATAAAGGAATTAAGGTGAATGTGATTGATCATGAAAATAGAAACCCTTTACATTTAATTGCTAGAAATAATAAAGACATTAATATTTATAAATTCTTTTTAGATAAAGGTGTAGATGTAAATTTACAAGATAATGAAGGCAATACACCTTTCATGGTAGCTGCAAATGGAGGTGATTTAAAAGTTGTAGAATTTTTAGAGAAAGATGTTAAAAACATCAACCTAAAAAATAATAAAGGAGCTACAGCTTTAACAAATGCTGTTAGTAGAAACTCTGTTGATGTTGTTGGTTTTTTAATTGAAAAAGGTGCTGATATTAATACTTTAGATAAAGATGATAACACACTTTCTTACTATTTAATTAATAGTTTTAATGATAGAAACAAAGATGCTTTTGAAGCAAAATTAAAAGTTTTAGAAAAAAACGGATTAATTATTAACAAACCACAAAACTCGGGTAACACTTTATTACATATTGCTGCAAACGAAAATAATTTAGCTTTATTAAAAAGGTTGGCTGGTTTTAATATTGATGTGAATGCTAAAAATAAAGAAGGAATTACTGCTTTACAAATTTCAGCAATGAAAGCCAAAGATGATAAAATCATAAAATACTTATTAGGTATTGGTGCAGATAAAACCATTAAAACAGATTTTGATGAAACTGTATATGATTTAGCATCAGAAAATGAATTATTAAAGAAACAAAACGTAAATATTAGCTTTTTAAAATAAGAAGATGAAGACTAAAAGAACCCTTTTACTATTGCCAGTTGTATTATTAATGATAACTGCTTTATTTAGTTTTAAAAAATACACAGAAAGTTCG
Source organism: Polaribacter vadi (assembly GCF_001761365.1). Taxonomy (NCBI): domain Bacteria; kingdom Pseudomonadati; phylum Bacteroidota; class Flavobacteriia; order Flavobacteriales; family Flavobacteriaceae; genus Polaribacter; species Polaribacter vadi. The sequence goes on from NZ_CP017477.1 coordinate 1,355,381, forward strand.
CCTTATAAATGTATGATTCAAATGAAAAATTATACAGGTGAAGGTGCTTATATCGTAATCTCAATATTAAACCCTAAAGGTGAATATGAAGAAACCTTATATGTACAAGGAGATGATGATGAATGGTATTTTGATATTACAGAATGGTGGAATTTTCAAGGAAAAAAACGTGCTAATATAGATGCAATTACAGGTGCAACTATTAGTGGTGGAGAACGTTCTATAAGCGTAATTCAAATTCCTAAAGATAAAGTAAACCAAGGCTATAAAATTCGTTTTGAAACAGCTGTAGAAGATCAAGGTTATCATAAAGATGATGTTGAGTTTGAGCTAACTTCAGAAAATTTAAAATCTAAACTTGAGGGTAAAGGATTTATTCGTTACATAAGAATGATACCTCAATAACCAACCTAATTAACAGCAATTCCACTAAGTAAGCTAATTTGATTCAACTTGCAAATTGGTGGAATTGTTTTATAAAATATAGTCAGAACTAACACTTTTATGACAATTTCTATCTGGAGATTTAGCCATTTAACACTCGCTATTTCAGCTACTTTATTTATTACAGTTGCTTCTTTAACAGGAATTATTTTAGCTTTTGAACCCATTTCAAATAAAATAAATCCCTATAATGTAGTTGATACACAAACAATTTCTATTGCAGAAGCCATAGCTGCTTTACAAAATGAATATGAAGAAACGATTACTATAAATATTGATGAAAATGACTTTGTTATTGCTAACATAATTACAAAAGAAGGTAAAAGTGAAACAATTTACATCAACCCAAAAACAGGAAAAAAAGTAGGAGATTTAATTGAAAAATCTCCCTTATTTGAGTTTGCAACTAATTTACATAGGTCTTTATTTTTAAAAACCACAGGAAGGTTTATTATTGGTTTTGTTTCCTTTTTGCTTTTTTTAATTTCAATTACAGGCACAATTTTAATTGTAAAAAGACAAGGTGGTTTTAAAAAGATTTTTTCTAAAGTTGTAAAAGAAGATTTTAACCAATATTATCATATTATATTAGGAAAATGGTTTCTAATCCCAATAGCAATCATTACTTTAACAGGTATTTATTTGTCTTTGGAGAAATTTTCTTTACTTCCAAAAAACAAAGCAATTCATGAAGAAATTACTCAAAATTCACCTTCATCAAAATTAAAACCAACAGAGTTTGAAATTTTTAAAACCACGAAACTAAGTGATATAACAGCATTAGAATTTCCTTTTTCGAGTGATGAAGAAGATTATTTTAATATTACAACTGTGAATAAAGAGTTCGCTGTTCATCAATTTAATGGAACAATTATTACACAAAAAAAACAAGGTTTAGTTTCTTTAGGGAGTTATTATAGCCTTATTTTACATACAGGAAAAGGCTCAATTATTTGGTCTTTAGTTTTATTATTGTCTTGTTTTGCTATCTTATTTTTTATTATTTCTGGGTTTTCAATGACTTTAAAAAGGAGAAAATCTAAAACTAATATCAATAATAAATTCACAAAAGATAAAGCTGAGTTTATAGTGTTGGTAGGTTCTGAAACTGGTAGTACTTTTAATTTTGCAAATGCATTTTACAATGCTTTATTAAAAATCGACAAAAAGGTTTTTATCACCACTTTAAATGAATATACAACTTATAAAGAAGCAAAAAACATCATCATATTTACAGCAACTTATGGAGATGGAGATGCACCCATAAATGCCAATAAATTCATTGAAATTAGCAAAAAAATAAAACAACAAAATATATTAAAATTTGCAGTTGTTGGTTTTGGCTCAAAAGCATATCCTGAGTTTTGCAAGTTTGCAATTTTGGCACACGCTAATTTGCAAATTCATGAAAAATTTATTCCTACACTTCCTATTTACAAAATCGATAACCAATCTTTTGAATCTTTTAAAATTTGGGTTAAACAATGGAGTTTTAACAATCAGTTAGTGTTAAACATTCATGAGGAAGACATCAAAAAAACATCAAAAGAAAACATAGATTTTAAGGTGCTAGAAAAAACAAATCAAAATGTTGATGATACTTTTTTACTAAAAATAAAGCCTTCTAAAAAAGTGAAATTTGTTTCAGGAGATTTGCTTTCCATCAGCCTAAAAAATGAAAATAAAAATCGATTATATTCTGTTGCAAAAATTGACAAAACTATTTTATTAAGCATTAAAAAACATGAGTTTGGGGTTTGCTCAACATATTTAAATAACCTTCAATTAAATGAAAATTTAAGTGCTCATATTCAAGAAAATAAACAGTTTCATTTTCCTAAAAAAGCAACTGAAGGTATCTTAATTGCAAACGGAACAGGAATTGCGCCTTTTTTAGGAATGATCAAAAAAAATAAAAAGAAGAAAATTCATTTATTTTGGGGAGGAAAAACAAAAGAATCTATAAAAATTTATACTGATTTAATCAATATTGCATTAGAAAACAAATCACTATCAACTTTCAAATCTGTGTTTTCTCAAGAGCAGCAAGAAAAAATATACGTTCAGTATATTTTAAAAAATCATGCTAAATTAGTTGTAGATGTTTTAAAAAACGGAAATGTAATTATGATTTGTGGTTCTATTGCCATGCAAAAAGGCGTGGAAAGTGAATTAGAAAAAATTGTAAATACTCATTTAAATACCTCTTTAACTGAATTTATAAATAGAGGTCAAATAAAAACAGATTGCTATTAAAAAACAGCATATGTGCAAAAATTCAAAAATAATATCTAGTGTTAAAAATGGAGAAATATCCCTATGTAAAGGTTGTAAAGTTTATGCTGTAACTTTTAAAAATATTTTCTTTCAATTTACGAGTGATCAATTAAAAAAGTTTAAATCTTACGTTGCTCAAATCGATGTAAATTATTGGTTAGATTATAATTCGTGCTCTACTCAAAAAAGAAAAATTCCTATTCCAACTTCTCATGAAAATTTAATTTTAATTTTTGATATGCATGAAATTAAAGAATTGCAAACTTTATTAGAAATTGATCAAAAAAACCTCATCAAAATAATTTCACCTTCAGAAATTGATGTCCCTTTAATTTTAAATTGATATATGTAGAAAGAATATTTATATTAGTTTCTTAAAATTAAATAAAACAATGATTTTAAAAAGCTCAATATTTAAAATTACACATATAGATATTTACAATATTTTTATTCCAAAAGAAATTTATACGTCTTTTGCAGATAAAAACATGAGTCGTGTAAAAGTAAAACTCTTCTTTAATGATAAAATTTTAGACTTTTATGCAGCTGTAAAAAGAGATAAAAATTCTGGAAATTTTAAAATGATGTTTAGCAAGCAGAAACAAAAAGAGCTTAATTTATCTTTAGGTGATGAATTTGAAATGCAACTTTTTGAAGATACTTCTAAATACGGAGTGGATGTTCCTGAAGAATTAGAAGAAGTATTCTTAACAGATTATGAAGCTTTTAAAATTTTTGAAACGCTCACAAAAGGCAAACAAAGAAGTATAATTTATGGTTTGAAACGTTTTAAAACAAGTCAACAAAAAATTGACAAAGCTTTAATTATGTGCGAAAATTTAAAGAGAAGAAATTTTGAGCCAATAAAAATGTTTAAGTTGGAGTAAAAAAATTTCAATAAAAAAAGACCTGACAGGTTTTAAAAACCTGTGAGGTCTAAATTAATTAAATATTTAAATTCTACAATCCACTCATAAAATTACCATAAGGATCTCTGAATTGTGTCCCTTCTGCAAAACGATGTTTGCTTAGTTTTTTAAACTCAACCAAAGCCCAAAGAATAAATTCTTTTACAAAATAACCATCTACTGTATTCATATTTGGTTGATGTTTTTCTAAAAAGGCATTTAAAGGAGTAATTTTATCCAACTCGTTTTTATACTCTTGTTCAGTATGTTCATCTAACAATTCGAAATCTTCATCAGCATTAAAAAACCACGAAATAATATCGTCATAAGGTGTTTCTGCACTTTGCTTTTCTAGCTTTTTTATCTCTGGAAAATAGGTTGGGAATAATGTTTTAATGGCATTTTTAATTAACGTTTCTGCAACTACTTGCGCTCCTTCTTGCTCACCTTCATACACCAATTCTACTTTTCCAGTAATTGCAGGAATAATTCCGTCAAAATCATTTAAACGAATCATCGTTTTAGAATCTCCAGACAATAATGCTCGTCTTTCTGCTGTACTTAACAAGTTTTCAAAAGCTGTAATACTTAAACGCGCACTCACACCACTTTTTGCATCAATAAATTCGCTTTCTCTTGCTTCAAAAACAATTTGCTCTAACAAATCTCTTGCTAATTCTGGCACTTGAATAAATTCTTTTTGTGCACTAGCTTTATCTGTTTCTTGTTGTGTAATTGTTTTGGCAGTTTCTATATCTTCTGGATAATGTGTTAAAATTTGCGAACCAATCCTGTCTTTTAAAGGAGTTACAATACTTCCTCTATTGGTGTAATCTTCTGGATTTGCAGTAAAAACAAACTGCATATCTAAAGGCAAACGCAATTTAAAACCACGAATCTGAATGTCTCCTTCTTGCAAAATATTAAACAAAGCAACTTGAATTCTAGCTTGTAAATCTGGCAATTCATTAATCACAAAAATACATCTGTTTGCTCTTGGAATCATTCCATAATGAATTACTCTATCATCTGCATAACTTAATTTTAAGTTTGCTGCTTTTATAGGGTCTACATCTCCAATAATATCTGCAACAGTAACATCTGGAGTTGCTAATTTTTCTGCAAAACGCTCACTTCTATGCAACCAATAAATTGGAGTTTCATCTCCTTTTTCGTCAATTAATTCTTTTGCAAATCTTGAAATAGGATTTAAGGGATCGTCATTAATTTCTGAACCTTCCACAACTGGAATATATTCATCCAATAAATCGACCATTAATCTTGCCAAACGAGTTTTTGCTTGTCCTCTTAACCCTAATAAATTAATATTATGTCTGCTTAAAATTGCTCTTTCTAATTCAGGAATTACTGTATTTTCATAACCATGAATTCCTTTAAAAACGGTTTCTTTACTCATCATTTTACTGATTAAGTTTTCACGTAACTCGTCTTTAATTGATTTTGATTTGTATCCTGATTTTACTAATTCTCCGAATGTATTTATGTTTTCTATCATATATCTTTAATTGAGAAAAAAGAAAATAGACGAAAGAAAATAGATTTTCTCATCTTTTCTCTAAACTCTATTTTCCTTTCTCTTTTAATTTTATCCTCTTAATCTTTTCTTTCTATTTGTTTCATAATCTTCAAAAATCATTTCTCCTAAACCTTTTAGGCCAGTGTAAAATGCTTTTCCTTGATTTGCTTGTGTAAATGCTTTTACAAATTGCATTAAATATGGGTCTTGTGCAATCATAAAAGTGGTAATTGGTATGTGTAATTTCCTGGCTTGTTGTGCCATTCCATAACATTTATCAACAATATATTTATCCAAACCATTACTGTTTTTATAATACTGTCCATCAGGCAAACGTAAGCAACTTGGTTTTCCATCAGTAATCATAAAAATTTGTTTGTTGGTATTTCGTTTTCTTCTCAATAAATCCATTGCCAATTGCAAACCAGCAACTGTATTTGTGTGATAAGGCCCTACTTGTAAATATGGTAAATCTTTAATCTTTATAGGCCAAGAATCGTTTCCAAACACAATAATATCTAAGGTATCTTTTGGATAGCGAGTTGTAATTAATTCAGCCAAAGCCATCGCTACTTTTTTGGCTGGTGTAATTCTATCCTCACCATATAAAATCATAGAGTGACTAATATCAATCATTAAAACTGTACTCATTTGGCTTTTATGCATGGTTTCTTCCACCACCAAATCGTTTTCAGTTAAATTAAAATTATCAATTCCGTTATTAATTTGGGCGTTTCTAATACTTTCAGTCATAGAAACTTTATCTAAAGCATCACCAAATTGATAGGCTCTAAAATCTCCTGTGTGCTCATCTCCTATTCCTGGAGATTTACTTTTATGATTTCCAGCACCACTCCTTTTTATCTTACCAAAAATCTGATTTAAAGCTTGCTGACGAATTGCACGTTCTGTTTTAGAAGTAATTTTTGTACCTCCAGTTCCATCTCCTTTTATTTCTTCTTTTATATAACCTTTCTTTTTAAGATCTTCAATAAAATCATCAATTGTATAATTTTCGTCTGTTAAATTATATTCTTTATCTAAAGAACGTAACCAATCTATAGCTTCATCAAAATCTCCAGAAGTATGGGTTATTAATTCTTTAAAAATATCAAATAATTTCTCAAAAGGCGACTGTTTATCTGCCTCATAAGTAGTAAAGACAAAACCGTTTCTTTTATTCTTGTTTTTCATCAGTATAAAAATACGTCATTAATTTATGGTTTTAAAAAGATTAACATTGCTTTAATATATGTGTTCATTCAAAAAATTTATTCCTAAAAAATGTAACTATTCTTTAAAAACTAAGTCTTTACTGAGTAGCTGTTTTTTTTATAATAAAATTAACATTTATTTAGCTACCTAAAAACTAACTTGTTAACCTAATTAATTCAAACTAAATTTTATGAAAATAGTAACATCTACAAGATTCAAAGTTGTATGTACATTGTTTTTAACCCTGGCAGTAACTGGCGTTCAAAATACAAATGCACAATTTTGGAAAAAAAAGAAAAAAGAAACTCCAACTCAAAAAGCTGTACCCAAAAAGAAAGATAAAACAATTGCTGATTTAACAAAAAGTAGTAAAAAAATTGAAGGTTTATTTACTATTTATCAAGATACAGTTACTGGGAGTGTAAAATTATTGGTAAAAGAAGACCAGCTAAACAAAGACTTTATTTACTTTTCTCAAATTGCCAATGGAGTTACAGAATCAGGTGCTTTTAGAGGTTCTTTTAGAGCAAATTCTGTATTCCATGTTATAAAATATTTTAATCGATTAGAGTTTTTAGCTCCAAACACTGCCTTTTATTTTGATAAAAACAGTGCACTTTCAAAATCTTCTGAAGCTAATATTAGTGATGCTGTGCTTGCAAGTGGTAAACTTTTAGCCTCTGATGATGAAAAAGGCGAATATTTAATTGATGCTGATGGTTTATTCTTATCAGAAACATTTACAAGAATTAAACAACCAAGATTTCCTGGTCAATCTCCTTTCGCTTTTAGTTTAGGAAGTTTAGATAAAAACAAATCTAAAATAAACGAAATTAAAAACTACCCAGAAAACACCAACATAAAAACAGAATATGTGTATAGCAATCCTGCTGTAATAAATGGTGGTTCTCAAGCAGTAACAGATGGTAGAAGTGTTTCTATTAAGGTTTTTCATACGTTTATGAATATGCCAGAAAGCGATTACAAACCTAGAATGGATGATGCTAGAGTTGGTTACTTTTTAACGCAAACAAATGATATGACAACCACTGCAACTATTAATTATAGAGATATGATTCATAGATGGAAGTTGGTAAAGAAAAATCCAGATGCTGCAATTTCTGAACCTGTTACTCCAATTACTTGGTGGATGGAAAAATCGACTCCTGTTGAGTGGAGAGAAACTATTAAAGAAGGTGTTTTAGCTTGGAACGAAGCCTTTGAAAAAGCGGGTTTTAAAAATGCAATGGCTGTAAAAATGCAACCAGATAGTGCAACTTGGGATGCTGGAGATGTAAGATATAATGTTTTACGTTGGACGTCTTCTCCTAATCCTCCTTTTGGTGGTTATGGACCAAGTTTTGTAAATCCTAGAACTGGAGAAATTTTAGGTGCAGACATTATGTTAGAATTTGTACATTTTACAAACCGTGTTTTTGCTGATAAATTATATAATAATGCAGCTGCAAACATGAATTTGGAAACTTCTCAAGAATTAGAAGTTAAAAAATATTTAGCTAAAAATAACTTATTATTTTGTTCTGCTGGTCATATTATGCACGAGAATTTACAACTTGGAACTGCTGTTTTACAAGCTACTGGAGCAACTGAGTTAGAAATGGAAGGTATTAAAAAAGAAGGAATGAAATCTTTAATAATGCACGAAGTTGGGCATACTTTAGGATTAAATCATAATATGAAAGCAAGTATTTTATATACTCCAGAACAATTAGCAGATGCAAATTTTATTAAAGGAAAAGCTTTAACTGGATCTGTAATGGATTATGCAGGTATTAATATTACCAATGATAGAAGCAAACAAGGACAATATTATGACATGGCTGTAGGTCCTTATGATGTTTGGGCAATTCAATTTGGATATACGCCTTTTAAAAATGAATCAGAAAGAAATACTTTGTTAGAAAAATCTACAGAACCTCAACTAATTTTTGGGAATGATGCAGATGATATGCGTGCTCCAGGAAAAGCAATTGATCCAAGAGTTATGATTGGAGATTTATCTAGCGATCAAATTACTTATTCCGTAAATAGGTTTGAATTGGTAAATGACATGATGAAAAACTTGAAAACGCAATTCACTAAAAAAGGAGAAACTTTTGAAGAGTTAAGAAGAGCTTTTTATACATTACATAGTCAAACTGCAATTGCTGGTGGTGTAGTATCTAGATTTATTGGAGGTGTGTATGTTGATAGAGCTACTTTTGGGCAAGATGGAGCTACACAACCTTTTACTCCAGTAAGTTTAAAAGATCAAAAAAGAGCAATGAATGCTTTAGAAAAATACATTTTTGCTCCTAATTCTTTTGATACTCCAAATGAAGTTTACAACTATTTAGCAAGACAAAGAAGAGGTTACAATTTCTTTAGCGGAACTGAAGACCCTAAAATTCATGAGCAAGTTTTAGCCTATCAAACTAGTATTTTAGCACATATTATGCATCCAAATACATTACAAAGATTGTCTAATTCAGAATTGTATGGTAATGAATATAAATTATCTGCTTTTATGACCGATTTAAATAATATGATGTTTGTTGCTGATATTAATGGAAGTGTAAATTCTTTCCGTCAAAATTTACAAGCTGCTTATACAAAACAATTAATCGAGATAGTTTCTGGAAAAGCAAGTAGCAGATTTACTGTAGCCTCTAGATCTATGGCAATTTATAACTTAGAGAAAATTAAATCTTGGGTAAGTAATAACAGAGGTGATGTTGCTACAAAAGCACATAAAAACCACTTAAAAACGTTGATTACAAATGCAATGAAAGAAATAAAATAATTCTTAAAATTACTCAAATAAAAAATCGCAATCTAAACTTTAGATTGCGATTTTTTTATTTTACTTATAATGTAACCTGGATAATTACATTAAAATATTTTCATCATTAGTCAAATTTTCTTTAGGTACTGTATTAAAAAATTCAGCAACTTCTGTATCTGCAGCAGAACCATAAGAAGCTAAAAAAGTTCCTTTAGTATCTTCCATGTCTAATACATATAATATTGACATATCAGAAGGATTACTCATCCCTTCAAATCTATGTTCTGCAACTATGTAAATATCTTCTGCTTTAAATTCTTTTTTAGTTGAATTATCTATTAAGGTATTATCTACAACTCTAAAATTGTGTGAATACCCTTTTGCTTGATATTTTTTAATTAACTCTAACTCATTTTTTGCGTTTTCCATAATGTGGTTTATTTTAATTCTCATCAAAGAACATCAAAATCATTCATAAGTATTATTGCAAACAGTTTTTATTTTAACTCAAATATTATTTTATCAAATTATATTTTAGAAGAAAACATCATTTTCTTAAATGAATTACAATTAAATGTAATTGAGATACTTTTAAAGTTGATAAAAAAGCATCTTTGTATAAAACCAACAACTATGGCTATTTTAGGAAACATTATTAAAGGCGTTATCAACCTAACAGATACATTTTCATTTGAATCTAACCCAATTGAAAATCAAGAAAAAGTATTGAAAAACTTATTAGAAACTGCTAAAAACACCAAATTCGGAGAAAAATATCACTTTAAAACAATTTTATTAAGTGATGATTTACAAGAATCTTTTGCAGATGAAGTGCCATATTTTGATTACAATAAAATCAACAAAAAATGGTGGAGTAAATTACACAAAGGTAAAACTGATGTAACTTGGCCAGGAACACCTTCTTATTTTGCTTTAAGCTCTGGAACCACAGGAAAAAAAAGTAAAAGAATTCCTGTAACAGATGAAATGATAGACGCCATAAAAAGTTCTGGCATTAAGCAAGTAACTTCTTTAAGCAATTTTGATTTACCAGCAGATTTTTTTGAAAAAGAAATTATGATGTTGGGTAGTTCTACAGATTTAAAAGAAAAAAACGATCATTTAGAAGGAGAAATCAGCGGAATTAGTGCAAGTAATATTCCTTTTTGGTTTAAAGGATATTACAAACCTGGAGAAGAAATTGCTAAAATTGATGATTGGGATGAACGTGTTGCAAACATCGCAGAAAATGCAAAAACTTGGGATATTGGTGCTTTAAGTGGGATTCCTGCTTGGATTGAGTTGATGATGAAGGAAGTGATTAAATATCATAATGTAGAAAACATTCACGAAGTTTGGCCAAACTTACAAGTGTACACTTCTGGTGGAGTTGCTTTTAGCCCTTATGAAAAAAGTTTTAATGCACTTTTAGGAAAACCAGTTACAGTAATTGACACTTATTTAGCCTCTGAAGGTTACATTGCCACACAAATAAGACCAGATGCAAATGCCATGCAATTAAATACCGAAAACGGAATTTATTTTGAGTTTGTACCTATGAATCCAGATTATATAAAAGAGGATGGTTCTTTAAAGAAAAGTGCGCCTGCAATTTCTATTAAAGACGTGGAATTAGACCAAGATTATATTTTAATTATTAGTACAGTTTCTGGTGCTTGGCGTTATTTAATTGGTGATACAATTGCTTTTACAGATATTGAAAAAGCAGAAATTAAAATTACAGGAAGAACTAAATTCTTTTTAAATACAGTGGGTTCGCAATTATCTGTTAATAAAATGGATGATGCCATGAAGCATTTAGAAGAAACATATAACACAGAAATTACAGAATATACAATTTGTGCAAAACGTTTTGAAGATGGTGAATTTTATCACTCTTGGTATTTAGGAACCGATTTAAATGCTGATGAAAATGAAGTTGCAGATACTTTAGATACTTTCTTAAAAGATGCCAATAAAAATTATAAAGTTGCCAGAAGTAAAGCTTTAAAAGGAGTTAAAGTAAAAATAATTCCTCAAGAAAAATTTTATGAATGGAGTGATAAAAACAAGAAAAAAGGTGGCCAAGTAAAAATGGAACGTGTTATGAAAGAAGATAAATTTGCTGAATGGGAAGAGTTTGTAAACTAAATTTTCTCTAAAAATAAAAAACCTCAAGATGAATTTCTTGAGTTTTTTTATGAATTAAATTTAAAAGTTATTTATTGAGCTTTTTTGTTCGAGGATCATTCTTTTCGAAGTTTTTAATTTGATCATTTGCTGCTTTTAAATCTTCTTTGTCTACTTGTTTTGGTTTTTGCTCAAAAGCTTTTTCTGGTTCAAAACTAAAATCTGTATATAAAGGATAGTGATCAGAATGTATATCCTCTCTAACTTCCATTTTTTTAACTCTAAATTCTTTGGAGATAAAAATATGATCTAAAGGCCATTTTAAAATATAACTATCTGCAGAATAGGTATTAAACAAACCTCTACCAATTCTAGCATCTAATAGTTCACTTACATTTTTAAATAATTGAGAAGTTTCAGACCAAGCAACATCATTAAAATCGCCCAAAACAATTACTGGTAAATCAGACTCTAAACTCATTTTTGCAGTAAACATCATTTCTGTATCTCTATCAGTAGACATAGAGTTTTCTTGAGGCATAGGAGGAGTTGGATGAATTGCATACATTTGAATTGTATCTCCACCTTTTAAAATAACTTTTACCTCTATAGATGGAATACTGTCGCTCACCAAGTATTTAGTCTGCGGATTTATCAACTCTAAATTAGAATACAAAGCCATTCCATAAGCATTATCTAAAGGAATTTCGTGTTTGTACCTATAAGAATTTGTAGCACTTTTATTTAATTCATTTAACCATCTTTTATTTACTTCTGTTAATAAAATAATGTCTGGTTTTAATACATTGATTTCGTTTATAATTTTTTGCGATTTTTTATTTTTTTGCAAAACATTCGCAGTTAAAATCTTAATAGAATTGTCTGTATTTTCTGACGCGTTTAAAACATCATAACCTGCAAAAGCTGTGTAAGGATAAATTTTTGCGAATTGAAAAACACAACAACCTACAAGTATTGTCATAAAAATATAATCCTTTTTACTTTTAAAATCAAACTTAATAAAATAAGTGACAATGGCTAAAGCTGTTAAAAAAGTTAATTGAATATGAGGAAAATCAAAAGCTCTAATCCACCAATAATCTACTGCTATAAATGGCGTAATTGTTAACAGAATTGCTAACATACCAAAACCAATCAAAAATTTCTTAAACATATTTTGAGATAACTTAATTGTTAAAATAAAGCATAAAATGTAAATCTAAAAAAATGTTAAAGATACTCAAAGACTTTGTTAAACTATTATTTGTGGCAAGAACTCAATTAAATGAGCAAAAGGAAAGCTTTTTTGAGTTGTAAATTTGAGTAAACAAATACTATTAATTAAAAAACACATACAAGATATGAAAACTTTAAAAGATTTATTCGGACACGAAATACAAGATATTTATTCAGCAGAAAAACAATTAAAAGCAGCTTTTCCAGAATTTATTGCTGCAACAGATGATAAAGAACTAACAAATTTGCTTGAAAAATATCAAGAGCAAACAAATAACCAGTTTGATAAAGTAAGAAAAATTGCAGACGATTTAGATATTAATCCAGGAAATTCGAAATGTGAAGCTATGGAAGGTTTGATTAAAGAAGCAAATGGATTATTAAAACACGATATGACTAAAAATGTAAAAGATGCAGGAATTATTGCTCGTGTTCAAAGAATTATGCATTATGAAATTTCTGCTTATGGAACAGCTGTTAGATATGCAAAAGAATTAGATATGAATGAAGTTTCATCTAAACTACAAGAAATTTTAGATGCTAAATATACTGTAGATGAAAAATTAGGGAAAATGGCGAAAAGAAGAATTAATGAAGAAGCAATTGCCTAATTTTAAATAAAAATTACACATTCAAAAACCGATTTTAAAATCGGTTTTTTTATGCGATTTTGTTATTCATTTAAAGAATTTTATCAATATTATTCTTTAAATTGTAAGTTGAAATCAACCTTCACAAATTTACTAAACAAAGAAAACAAACAACTAAATAACAACTATTTATGTCTTTTGAACGCACTTTAGAAAAACTGAAAATTTTAGCAGATGCTGCTAAATATGATGTTTCTTGTTCTTCGAGTGGAAGCAAAAGAACGAACACAAATAAAGGTTTAGGAAATGCAACAGGAATGGGAATTTGCCATTCGTATACAGAAGATGGCAGATGTGTTTCTTTATTAAAAATACTACTAACAAATCACTGTATTTTTGATTGCGCTTATTGTGTAACTAGAAAAAGTAACGATGTAAAACGCGCAGCTTTTAAAGTGCAAGAAGTGGTTGATTTAACCATCAATTTTTATAGAAGAAATTATATTGAAGGTTTGTTTTTAAGTTCTGGTATTTTTAAAAGTGCAGATTATACTATGGAACGCTTGGTGGCTGTTGCCAAAAAATTGCGTTTAGAAGAAAATTTTAATGGTTATATTCATTTAAAATCAATTCCTGGAGCATCAGATGAGTTGATGCGTGAAGCTGGTTTGTATGCAGATAGATTAAGTGTAAACATAGAAATTCCAACCAAATCTGGTTTAAAATTATTAGCTCCTGATAAAAATTTCGAAGATTTTATAAAACCAATGGAAAAGGTGAAGAATGAAATCATTCAATATAAATCTGAGAAAAAAATTATAAAGAGTACACCAAAATATGCACCTGCAGGTCAAAGTACACAAATGATTGTTGGTGCAAGTGGCGAAAATGATTTTCAGATTTTAAAAACTGCTGAACATTATTATAAGAACTTCAATTTAAAGAGAGTTTATTATTCTGGTTATGTACCAATTTCTTATGACAATCGTTTACCAAATATTGGTAGTGAAGTACCCATGTTACGTGAAAACAGGTTGTATCAATCAGATTGGTTAACTCGTTTTTATGGATTTCAAACGAATGAAATCGTCAACATTAATCATCAGAATTTAGATTTAGATATTGATCCAAAATTAAGTTGGGCTTTAAGAAATATGCATGAATTTCCTGTGGATGTAAATAGAGCAGACAAAAGAATGTTAGCACGAATTCCGGGTATTGGTATGAAATCTGTAGCCAAAATTTTAATGGCTAGAAAATATAGACGTTTAAATTGGGATCATTTAAAAAAAATAGGAATTGCGTTTAACAGAGCTCAATATTTTTTAGTGTGTGACAGCAATCAGTTTGAAAAAAGAGATTTAACTGCGGATAAAATAAAAGCATTTATCTTAAAAAATTCTACGAGTAAATACGATACAATTTTAAATCCTCAATTAAATTTATTTGAGTGATGCAAAATAAAACCTTAATTTACGATGGCACTTTCGAAGGTTTTTTAAGCTGTGTTTTTTACGTTTTTGAATATAAACTCACACAAGTAACTATTCAAAATGAATATGTATTGCAAAATGCATTATTTTCTGAAAACGAAAACATTGTTACTGACAAAACAAAATCAGATCGAGTTTGGCAAGGCTTAAAGCAAAGAGCGTCCAGAATATCATCAACCAAAATATATTATGCTTTTTTAAGTGAACAGCCTAATGTTGAAAATATTTTGTTAGATTATATTCAATATATTTTTAAAAATAAAGAAAAAGTCGATACGGATTTTACACATTCAAGTGTTTTAAAAACATCTCAAATAGCAAAAAATGTAAGCAGAGAAAAACATAGAATGGAAGCTTTTGTGCGTTTCAGATTGACAAAAGACAGTATTTATTTTGCAAATATTGAACCCGATTTTAATGTATTGCCTTTAATTTCAAAGCATTTTAAAAGCAGATATGCAGATCAAAAATGGGTAATTTATGACATTAAAAGAAATTATGGTTTATATTATGACTTGCAAACGTTAGATTTTATCAATATGGATTTCCCTGATAATTTTGATTTTTCAAAAACCTCCACAGATTTTTTTGCAAATGAAGAATTCGATTTTCAGAAACTCTGGAAAGATTATTTTGATAGCACAAACATAAAAGAACGAAAAAATATGAAACTACATATTAGGCATGTTCCAAAACGTTATTGGAAATATTTAAGTGAAAAGCAGCCTAATTTATAAATTTTAAAAAAACAACTTATGGAAAAAACAACGAGTATAAACCCAGCAACTGAAGAGCAAATTGCAAGTTATGAGAGAATAACTCCAGAAATTGCAAAAGAAAAAGTAGCGAAAGCGAATAAAACTCATCAATCTTGGAAAAAAACAACATTTGCAGAGCGTTCTAAATTGATGAACAAACTTGCCGATATTTTTGAAGAAAATAAAGAAAAATACGCTCAGTTAGCAACTCAAGAAATGGGTAAAACTTTGAAGCAATCAATAAGCGAAATAGAAAAATGTGCTAAAATTTGCAGGTATTATGCAGATAATATTCAA
Source organism: Polaribacter vadi (assembly GCF_001761365.1). Classification (NCBI taxonomy): domain Bacteria; kingdom Pseudomonadati; phylum Bacteroidota; class Flavobacteriia; order Flavobacteriales; family Flavobacteriaceae; genus Polaribacter; species Polaribacter vadi. The sequence continues at coordinate 1,371,051 of NZ_CP017477.1, forward strand.
GAATTATTGGCAGATAAAATTATAAAAACAGAAGCTAAAAAGAGTTATGTAACCTACCAACCTTTAGGCGTTGTTTTAGCAGTGATGCCTTGGAACTTTCCTTTTTATCAAGTAATTCGTTTTGCTGCACCAGCAGTTATGACTGGAAATACTGGCGTTTTAAAACACGCAAGTAATGTGCAAGGTTGTGCTTTTGCTTTAGAAGATGCTTTTACAAAAGCTGGTTTTCCTGAAGGAGTTTTTACCAACTTAAATATAAATTCTGATGCTATAAAAGCAATTATTGAAGATAAAAACATTATTGGAGTTACACTTACTGGAAGTGAACCTGCAGGACGTTCTGTAGCAAAAATTGCTGGTGAAAATTTAAAGAAAACCGTTTTAGAATTAGGTGGAAGTGATGCCTATATTATTTTAGAAGATGCTGATTTAGAAAAAGTAACAGATGTAGCTACTTATGGAAGATTACAAAATAATGGACAAACTTGTATTGCAGCAAAACGCTTTATTGTTTTAGAAGAAATTTATGATGATTTTCTAAAAATGTTCACTCAAAAAATGGCAGCTGCAAAAATGGGTGAACCTACAAATGAAGATACTTATTATGGACCCATGGCTAGAGTTGATTTGCGTGATGAACTTCATAATCAAGTAGAAAAAACCGTAAAACAAGGAGGAAAATTAATTTTGGGCGGAAAAATTCCAAACAAAAAAGGAGCCTATTATCCTGCCACAATTTTAGCCGATTTAAAACCTGGAATGACCGCTTTTGATGAAGAACTTTTTGGGCCAGTTGCTTCTGTAATAAAAGCAAAAGACGAAAATGAAGCCATTGAATTAGCAAATAATTCAGCTTTTGGCCTGGGTTCTGGAGTACTTACAGGAAATTCTGAAAGAGGAGAGAAAATTGCTCTACAATTAGAAGCTGGAAATAGTTTTGTAAATAAGTTGGTAGCAAGTGACCCAAGATTGCCTTTTGGAGGTATAAAAAATAGTGGTTATGGAAGAGAATTATATGATTTTGGCGTTAAAGAATTTGTAAATACAAAAACTATTTGGGTTGATTAAACTTACCTTTTAGATAAACTTAAAATCATTTTTACCAGATAATAACAAAGAACAAATAGCCTATTTGTTCTTTGTTATTATCTGGATTTTTAAATAAATATATGTGTTCTATATACTATTTAGGCTAGTTGCTGCATATTTTCTGCAACTTTATCTCTGTCTTTAACCAAAACCATAATTTCTTCTGGAGACAAATAATATCTTTTCATTCTATTTTTATATACTTCAGGAATTTCTGCGTGATTTAAAATAAAGTTCTTTGTCTTTAAAATGTAATCCTCCATTTTATGTTTTACAGCAAAACCATCTGCAGCTCTCTCAGCTTCCACAATATGATTTTCCGAAAATAAATATTTTAAACCAAACCATATTAGGTTTAATTTACTTCTATTTTGATAATCCATAATATGCCCTAGTTCATGACCAATCCAACCTATAAAAATATCATCAGGAATATCTAAAGTAGAAAATTCCTTATCAGAAATTTTAAACTTTTTACTTATCAATATTAAAAACTTTCTATCTTTTTTAGATTTAAAAAAACTATCAAAAGTAGGTCTTGCCTGCATTGTAGATTTTTTTATGTTTTTTTTAATTTTAAACTCTATATGAATATTTTTTAGTTGAGGATAATATCCCAAAGCAACTTCTACTCTCTCCCTTATTTTGTTTGGTATTATGTGTTTATCTGCCATAAATTTTGTCATATTTTTTAACAATTCTTAATAGAGAAATATAACTGAAACTGACTTACTTTTTGTGCTTTTATCCTTAAATTTGTAACTCTTTTAAAAAGCACAAATTAAGGATGAAAAATTTTTTTAGTTTCCTCTACTCTACACGTTTAATGGCCGTTTTATTTATCCTTTTTGCAGTTGCAATGGGAATTGCTACTTTTATAGAAAACGATTTTGGCACACAAACCTCTAAAGCTCTAGTTTACAATACTTGGTGGTTTGAACTTATCATAATTTTCTTTGTCATCAATTTTTTTGGTAACATTTTTAGATACAAATTATATAAAAAAGAAAAATGGGCAACTTTTATGTTTCATGCAGCATTTTTACTAATTATAATTGGTGCAGCAGTCACAAGATACATTGGTTATGAAGGCATTATGTTGATTAATGAAGGTGAAACTACCAGCCAATTTTTATCGGAAACCACTTATATAAATGTTATTGTTGATAATAATAAGGAGCAAAAAGAATTACATGAACCTATTTTATTATCTGCTTGGGGATCTAATAATTGGTCTTTTTCCGACAATTTTAGAGGTCAAGATTATGAGATCGAATTAGTAGATTACATTCCTTGGGCTGAAAAGAAATTTATTGATGATGAAAATGGTGTGGAACATTTATTTTTGGTTGAATCATCAGAAGGAAGCAGACATGAACATTATGTAAAATCTGGAACTGTTCAAAATATCCATAATATTTTAGTGGGTTATAATGCAACAGATAATAATGCATCTATCAATATATTTAAAAGAAATGATTCTTTAAAAATCGTAACCAAATCTGATGGAGCTTATCAAGTGATGGCAACCATGGCAGAAGGCACTGTGCAAAAAGATACTGTGCAAGATTTTAATTTAAGATCGCTTTATAATATTGCTGGTTTGCCTTTTGTGGTGCCTCAATATCCATCAAAAGGATCAATGGAAACAGTTTCTGGACCAAAAGATGATAAAAAGCTAGATGTTGTTGTTTTAGATTTAACTGCTAATAACGAGACTAAAAGAGTAGAACTTACAGGAGGAAAATTCAATAATGATAATTTTAAAGAATTCACTTTAAATTCTTTAAATTTTAGAATGTGGTATGGAGCAAGAATTTTACAAGCTCCTTTTCAAGTTAAATTAAACGATTTTCAATTAGAGAAATATCCAGGTTCAGAAAGTGCTGCTTCTTACGCAAGTGAAGTTACTGTAATTGATGGCGAAGAAAAGTTTGATTATAGAATTTTTATGAATCATATTTTAGATCATAAAGGGTATAAATTATTTCAGGCTAGTTATGATTTATCAGGAGAAAAAGAGCAAACACACTTATCTGTAAATCATGATTGGTGGGGTACTTTTATTACCTATTTAGGATATTCATTTTTATATACAGGAATGATTTGTATCTTCTTTGCAAAACATACACGTTTTGATAGTTTAAAAAAATCTTTGAAAAAAATTAAAAAGAAAAAATTGACGATGGCTGTTCTTTTAGCTGTTTTTGTTTCTTCTTTTAGCTTTGCACAAGAGGCAGATCATGATCATAGTGACCCAAATCACACACATAAAACTCCTCAAAAACCAGTAATAAATCAAGAACATGATCATAGTGATCCAAATCACACTCATGAAGCTCCTCTAGGGGTAACACAAACACAGCCTGCAAATCATTCAGCTAGGTTAGTTACAGACCAACAAATAGATTCTATTTTAAAAGCAAACTTAGTTTCTTTAGAACATGCAGAAAGTTTTAACAAACTAATTATTCAAGATGCAGGTGGTAGAATGAAACCTGCACATACTTTTGCTTCTGAATTAGTGCGTAAAGTTAGCCAATCAGAAACTTTAAATGGCATGGAACCAAGTCAGGTTTTGTTATCTATCATAGAAAATGCTAGACTTTGGTATGAAGTACCTGCTATTTATTTAGAGAAACAAAATTTAAAAATTAGAGAACAACTAGGGTTGGCAGATACAGTAAAATATGCAAGATTATCTGACTTTTTTACAGATAGAGGTGAGTATATTATTAGAGAACAAGTTGCTGAAGCTCAAAAAACAAACGTAAAAAATTACTTTGAAAAAGATTTAATTAAGATTGATAGACGTTTAGGATTGTTATACAATGCTATTGGTGGTGGAATTTTAAAAATTTATCCTATTCCAGATGATGAGAACAACAAATGGGTTTCACAACCTGAAACATCTACTACAAAAGGTTTTAAACCTGCAGACACTGTTTTTGTTCAGAAATCTTTACCACTTTACGTGCAATTATTACAAACAGCTAAAAAAACTGGCGATTATTCAAAAGCTAATCAAGTTTTAGAGGGTATTAAAAAATATCAAAAGAAATATGGTGCAGCAATATATCCTTCTGATGATAAAATTGAATTAGAAATTGCCTATAATAAATTCAACGTTTTTACCAAGTTAGTTCGCTATTACGGTTTTGCGAGTTTATTATTAATCTTCTTTGTAATTGCACAAATATTCAGCAATAAAAAATGGCTTAATTATGTTGTAAAAGGCTTAATTGGAGTTGTTGTCGTTTTATTCATTTTACATACTTCAGGTTTAATTAGCAGATGGTATATTAGTGGAAATGCACCTTGGAGTAATGCCTATGAATCTATAATATTCGTTGCTTGGTCCACCATGTTATTTGGTTTTTTCTTAGGAAGAAATTCTGCTTTAACCATTACTGCAACTACTTTTGTAACAGCAGTTACTTTATTTTTTGCCAGTCAAAACTGGTTAGATCCAGAAATTGCAAACTTACAACCTGTATTAAATTCTTGGTGGTTACTAGTGCATGTTTCTATAATTGTTGCAAGTTATGGGCCTTTAACTTTAGGAATGATTTTAGGAATTTTCGCGTTGTTTTTTATTGTTTTCACCACTAAAAACAATAAAAAGAAAATGGATATCCATATTAAAGAAATTACCATTATCAATGAAATGGCTGTAACAGTTGGTTTGGTAATGCTTACGATTGGTAACTTTTTAGGTGGAATGTGGGCTAACGAAAGTTGGGGACGTTATTGGGGTTGGGATCCAAAAGAAACTTGGGCATTAATTTCAATTATGGTCTACGCTTTTGTTTTACACATGCGTTTAATTCCTGGTTTACGAGGTAGATATACGTTTAACCTTTGGACAATAATTGCTTATTTTTCTATTATGATGACCTATTTTGGTGTAAATTTCTACTTATCTGGTTTGCATTCTTACGCAAGTGGAGATCAAGTAATAACACCAACAACTGTGTACTATTGTGTAGGATTTGTAGTTATTCTAGGAACTTTAGCTTGGTTTCAATATAGAAAACATTACAAAAAATAAGTTCTCGACACAAAATTTCTAAAAAAGAAATTTCACTCGAACTGACAACATCTTTTAATAAGAAAATGTATTTTTGCTTTTCAATTTTTTAATTATAAAAATAAATCATGTTTCATAAAAACATAAAATTAATATTAGCAGGTTTAATTACAGTTTGGTCTGTATATCAATTTAGCCAAGGAAATATCATGAACGGAATTTCTATCTTATTATTAGCTGGAATTTTCATCCTATTTTACTTTAAAAACGAATTTATATTACTTGCTTTTTTACAATTGCGTAAACAAAATTTTGATGGCGCAAAAAAATGGCTAGGCTATATTAAAAATCCTGAAAAAGCATTAATTGTAAAGCAACAAGGATATTATAATTATTTACATGGCATTATGTTAAGCCAAACAAATATTACTCAAGCTGAAAAATATTTAAGAAAAGCTGTAAGATTAGGTTTGTCTATGAATCATGATTTGGCAATGGCTAAATTACAACTAGCAGGAATTGCAATGACTAAAAGACGCAAACGTGAAGCTACTAATTTAATGGCAGAAGCTAAAAAGTTAGACAAAAACGGAATGCTAAAAGAGCAAATACAAATGATGAAACAGCAGATGAAAAAAATCTAACGTTTTATCAATTTTGTGATATAAAAAAAAATCCGCTAAAAGCGGATTTTTTTATGTTTGTAACTATACCAAAAGTTTAAAACTTTCTTCTATGTTATTTATTTCAATCTCGATAAAGATAAATCTTTGTTGTATTGCACAATAAATAAACCTTTATTTTCAGATGTAAATTCGCTATTTCTATAATCGAACTTTGTTTCTACTCTTGCAGACATTCCTTCTTTTAAAGTTGATTTCAAATCATTTCCAGAAGCTAATCTTATTAGAATATCATAAGTGATATCAAAACCTTTAGTTGCATAAAAAGAAGGCAATGCATTGTTTTTGTTCAAATATTGCTTTCTAAAAACTCTTGAGGCTAAAGAAGTTTCATCAACAAAATCATCACTTACATAGGTAAAACCAATTTTGGCTAATTTACTATTATCAATTTTGTCATAAACATCTCCTTTATCAAAAGTAAATAATTTTACAGTTGTTTCTTTTGGCAAACTAATTAAACTATTTACTACATCAGAAACGATAACCATATCATCTGTAGCTATAATGATCCAATTTTTAGTATTCGGTTTTAAAACATTTAAAAATTTACTTTTTGCAATATATCCATTACTTGGTGTAAGTGTATAGATATTTTTAACAATTGTATCAGCTTGTTGCAAAGAATACCTCATATTTTTAATGGCTTGTATCGATTCAGATTTACCATCACTTACCATAATTATGTTTCCACCAGTAAAGTTTTCTTTAATATAATTTTCTAACTCTTCTCTAAAAACTTTTTTATCAGGTGATGTTTTGATAATATTCGAGGCATTAAAATCGGATTGATTTTTAGAGTACACAGGAAAAATAACTGGAATATTTACATTGGAAGCAACTGTTTGTACTTCCTCAGAATATAAAGGACCAATAATTACATCGTTGCTATTTAAATTTTTATTTGAAATAATTCTGTTAATTTCATTTGTTCTTCTATCTCCAGTATCAAAAACATTAAAGTCTATTTTAACGCCTTTTCTTCTTAAAGAATCAACAGCAATTTCTGCACCTAAATAAAAATCGGTAGCAATATTTACCAAGGCAGAATTATTTGCAAAGATTTCTTTTAAACGAGTCGAATCATTTGAATATCTTGCTGCTCTAAAAGGTAATAACAAAGCAACTTTTAAGTCTTTATTTCTTTTGATATAATCATCATAATAAACTTCATCTATGGTTACTTCTAAAGGAATTTCTTTAATTTTCAAAATCATTCCTAACTTTAAACCTTCTTTTAATTCAGGGTTTAAAAGTAATAATTCTCCTCTTGTAACATCAAAAGTTTTACCCAAGCTATAAAAAGTATCGCCTTTTTTTACTTCATAAATTACATATTTGCTTCTAAACTCATCAGTTAAGTCAAGTTGTGTATTTAAACCATCTAAATCATTAATAGAATCTATGGTTACTTGGCTTAAGTTTTCTTTATTCTCTCTAATTCTTTTGTTAAGAAGATCCCACTTTTTTTGAGGAACTACAATGTAAGAATTTACTTTTGGTAAAGTATCCATACCAGGATTTAAACGAATTAAATCTCTAGTAGACATGTCCAATTTTTCAGCAATTTTACTGGCAGAATCTCCTTTTTTAACTTTATACTGAATGTATCTGTTTTGTTGTCCACAAGAAACTGTGAACGATAAAATACACAGAAAAACAAAAAATTTTAAATGCTTCATATATTCTATTCCCATTCTATAGTTGCAGGTGGTTTAGAGCTAATATCATACACTACTCTGTTAACACCTTTTACTTGATTTATAATTTTGTTTGATGTTTTCTGCAAAAATTTATAAGGTAAATCTACCCAATCTGCAGTCATTCCATCTGTACTTTCTACAGCTCTTAAAGCCACAACTTTTTCGTATGTTCTTTCATCTCCCATAACTCCTACAGAGTTTACAGGTAATAACATTGCTCCAGCTTGCCAAACTTTATCATACAAACCATCTTCTTTTAAACCGTTGATAAAAATGGCATCTACTTCTTGTAAAATTCTTACTTTTTCTGGAGTAATATCTCCTAAAATTCTAATTGCCAAACCTGGTCCTGGAAAAGGATGACGTCCTAATAATTCTTTATCAATTCCTAATGATGCTCCTACTCTTCTTACTTCATCTTTAAAAATCATTCTTAAAGGTTCCACAATTTTCAGTTTCATAAAATCTGGCAAACCACCAACATTATGATGACTTTTAATAGTTGCAGAAGGACCACCATTTACAGAAACAGATTCAATTACATCTGGATAAATTGTACCTTGAGCCAACCATTTTACGTCTTTAATTTGATGTGCTTCATCATCAAAAACCTCTATAAACGCATTCCCAATTGCTTTTCTTTTCAATTCTGGATCACTTAGATCTTTTAAAGCTGATAAAAAACGATCTGAAGCATCTACACCTTTAACGTTTAAACCCATTCCTTGGTATTGATTCAATACACTTTCGAACTCATTTTTACGTAATAAACCATTATTCACAAAAATACAATATAGGTTTTTACCAATTGCCTTGTGCAATAAAACTGCTGCAACAGAAGAATCTACACCTCCTGAAAGTCCTAAAACAACTTTATCATTCCCAACTTTTTCTTGAATTGCTGCAACTGTGCTATCAACAAAAGAATCTGGAGTCCAATTTTGTTCCACTTTTGCAATATCCACCAAAAAGTTTGCCAACAATTGTTTCCCATCTGTAGAATGATACACTTCTGGGTGAAATTGAATTCCGAAAGTATCTTCTCCTTCAATTTTATAAGCAGCATTTTCTACATCTGTAGTGCTTGCCAATAAAACAGCATTGGTTGGTAATTCTTTTATAGTATCTGAATGGCTCATCCAAACTTGGCTGCCTTCCACTATATTTCTAAAGAAATTTTCGCTGGTTTTAATATATGATAAATTTGCTCTACCATATTCTCTTGTGTTAGATTCTGCTACTTTTCCACCAGAAAAATGAGCCAAATATTGTGCTCCATAACAAACTGCTAATAATGGTTTTTTGCCTTTAATTGCAGATAAATCTGGATGTAAAACGAGTTCTCCTCTCACAGAATTTGGACTTCCTGATAAAATAACAGCTTTAAAATTCTCTAAACTTTCTGGTATTTTATTGTAAGGATGAATTTCACAATAAATATTAAGTTCTCTAACTCTTCTTGCAATTAATTGCGTGTATTGAGAACCAAAATCTAAAATAAGTACGTTGTGTTGTTGCATGCGCAAAAATAGTATTTCAGATTAAATTTTTAACACTGAAATTTATATTTTTTTGATAAATTAGAATTCGTTGCCTTTTTTGAGAATTCGTATGAATAATTTTGATGAAATAAGAATAGATAAAGGAAAGCTAAACAAATTTGGATCTAAAATAGATCCCGAAATAAATTCAGGCCAAGAAAAAACTCCAACAAATACATGTTGGAGTTTTAAATATGTTGAAAATTCTAAAAGATTAGTCTTTTTTGAATTTTGCGTATTTGTTTTTAAATTTATCAATACGTCCTGCAGCATCAATAAGTTTAGATTTACCAGTGTAAAAAGGGTGAGAAGTTCTAGAAATCTCTAATTTTACTAAAGGATACTCAACACCATCCACTTCTAAAGTTTCTTTAGTGTCTACTGTAGATCTTGTTAAAAAAACATCTTCATTAGACATATCTTTAAAAGCTACCATTCTGTAATTTTCTGGATGAATTCCTTTTTTCATTTTATAATATTTTAAATCTTTAATGTTATGTTTGCAAAGTAAAGTTGGTAAAGCCTTACTAAATTCTTTAAATAGCTTTATATTACTATTTTGAGGATGCAAATTTAACGATATTTTTTAATTTACAAATAAATAAGTTGCTTTTATTTGTAGAACTTTGAATATCTTATGTAAATCGCTCTATTTTGAGACCTAAAATTACATGAAGGTCTCATTTTTAAGTACTAAATTAAAATAATAATGAAGAAAATTGCTTTTTTTACATCAATCTTAACCCTTTTTTTATTGGCAAGTTGCAGTGATGCTTATAAATTCACCTTAAATGTTCCTAAAAAAACGACTTTAAATGAAGAAATCACCATCACTTTAAAAGAGGAAAATGATAAAGTTTTAGATAATATTCAGTTTTTTGTAAATGGAAAAGAAATTGATGCTTCTGGAAATTCTATCACTTTAAATACAAACGATTTGGGTGTTGGTAAACATCAAGTTGCTGCTTTGGCTTTTTATCCAGGGAAAACAAAAAAAACAAATAATTCTTTTGAGGTTTTTCCAAGTGAAAAATACCAAGCTTACACCTATGAAATCATAAATACATATCCTCATGACACTAAAGCCTACACACAAGGTTTGGAATATTATAATGGCTTTTTATACGAGACTACTGGAAGAAGAGGACAATCAACTTTAAGAAAAGTGGAATTAGAAACAGGTAAAGTTCTTAAAAAAATTGATTTAGAAAATGAATATTTTGGGGAAGGAATGACCATTTTGAACAACAAAATATATTGGTTAACTTGGGAAGCAAATAAAGGTTTTATCTATAATTTAGATACTTTTGAAAGAGAAAAAGAATTCTCTTACAATAACAGTAAACAAGGTTGGGGTTTAACTAACAATGGTCAAGAATTAATAAAATCAGATGGAACTCATAAAATTTGGTTCTTGAATCCTGAAACGCAAAAAGAATTACGCTACATACAAGCCTATAACTACAAGCAAAAAATACCAAAACTAAACGAATTAGAATATTACAATGGTAAAATCTATGCCAATTATTATCTAAAACCTTTAATTTCTATTATTGATGTAAAAACAGGTGCTGTAGAAGGTATTGCAAATTTATCTGGTTTGGTTAAAGAAATGCAGAAAACCCAAAATTTAGTAAAAGATGATGAAGTTTTAAACGGAATTGCTTTCGATAAAGAAAATAATCGTCTTTTTGTAACAGGTAAAAATTGGGGAAAACTTTTTGAAATCAAATTGATAAAAGAATAATAAAGTCTTTATTTTATAGTTTTATTTTATATCATTAATATAATGTCTGGTTACGCAATGTCAAAACCTAAATTAACTTTTCAACTCTAATCAATTATACAGAAAACATTTATATGCGTTATTTTATTACTTTTATTATTTGTGCTGTTTTAATTTCGATGAGTTCTTGTAGAAAAGATTTCTCTACAATTCCTAATTTCGGAAGTTTAGAATTCTCTAAAGACACTGTTTTTTTAGACACTATTTTCACCAATATTGGTTCTGCAACCTATAATTTAAAAGTTTATAATCGAGGAAATAAAGCTATTACAATTCCTAAAATTGCTTTAGAAAACGGAACCTCATCTAACTACAGATTAAATGTTGATGGAATTCCTGGTAAAGAATTTAACGATATTGATATTCTTGGTAAAGACAGTCTTTTTATTTTTGTTGAAACAACCATTGATGTTAACACCACAACAGACCCATTATATACAGACAGAATTTTGTTTGATACTGGAAGCAATCAACAAGATGTAGATTTGGTAACTTTAGTGCAAGATGCCAATTTTATTTTTCCTGACAGAAACCCAATATCAATGAAAATTGATAGTTTAACTTTTGATGGACAACCAACCACTATTAAAGGTAGGTTTCTAACAGATGCTGAATTGACAATTACCAACTCAAAACCAACAGTTATCTATGGTTATGCAGCTGTTCCAGCCAACAAAACATTAACAATTGAAGCAGGTTCAAAAGTTTATTTTCATAGCAATTCTGGTTTAATCGTAGATAACAAATCAACTTTAAAAGTAAATGGAACTTTAGCTGAAAAAGTAACGTTTGAAGGCGATCGATTAGAAAATAGATTTAGCCAAACTCCAGGTCAATGGGGTACAATTTGGATGCGTGCAGGAAGTAAAGAGAATGAAGTACATCATGCACAAATAAGAAACGGAATTATTGGTATTTTAATAGATAGTATTGGGTCTACTTCTACTCCAACTTTAAAATTACAGAACACTGAAATTTACAACCATTCTAACTTTGGTATTTTGGCAAGAGAAACTAATATTGAAGGCCATAATGTTGTAATTGGTTCTGCAGGACAAGCTTCTTTAGCTGCCACAATTGGCGGAACTTATAATTTTACACATAGCACTTTTGCCAATTTTTGGAATAATGGCATTCGTCAATTACCAGCTGTTTTAGTGAATAATTTCTTTATTTATAATGATGCAAATGGTCAAGAAATTACAGAAACAAGAGATTTAAAAGCGGCTAATTTTACCAATTGTATTTTTGATGGCAACAATAATATTGAATTTATTTTAGATAAAGTTGATGGTGGTCTTTTTAATTATAACATTAGCAATTGTATGATATCTTTTATAGATGCTAACAATTCTTTTGCAGGAAATATTGAAATGGATATTTTAAATAACAGCAATTATCAAGATATTATCTTAAATGGATTTGCTAATTTTAAAAATACTCAAAATGAAGATTTTATTATTGGCCAAGATTCTGATGCCATCAACAAAGCAAAAGCAACACAGTTTAATTTAGATATATTAGGTGTTGACAGAACTGTAAATCCAGCTATTGGTGCTTATCAAAGTATTATTTTTGATTAAAATACGTTAAAAAAACCTCAAAGGCTTTGAAAACCTTTGAGGTTTAAATATAATTTATTGCTTAAAAACAACTCCATCTTTCATTACAAAAACAACGTTTTCCATTGTTGAAATATTCTTTGTAGGATCATCATTGACAGCAATAATATCTGCTAAAAAACCTTTTTTAACTTGCCCAACTTCATCTTCCATTTTTAATAACATTGCATTTGTAATGGTTGCAGATTGCAAAGCTTCTATTGCAGGCATTCCAGCTTCTACCATAAAAGAAAACTCTTTTCCATTATTACCATGTGCAAAAACACCAGCATCTGTTCCAAAGGCAATTCCTACACCTTTTTTATAAGCTTTTGCAAAAGTTCCTTGAATTTGTGGCCCAACAGCCAAAGCTTTTGGCACAACAATATCTGGGTAAAAACCTTTAATTTTCGCTTTCTCTTCTACTTCTTTTCCTGCAGTAATTGTTGGCACTAAATACGCATCATGTTTAATCATCAATTCCATGGTTTTATCACTCATATAAGTGCCATGTTCAATTGTTTTTACACCACCAATAATAGCTCTTTGCATACCTTCATCTCCATGTGCATGAGCAGCAACATGCATTCCATAATCCTTTGCAGTATCGCAAATTACTTTTACTTCTTCTATTGTAAATTGTGGATTATCTCCTGATTTGGCAACACTTAACACACCACCAGTTGCAGTAATTTTTATACAATCTGCGCCATTTTTATAACGTTGTCTAACTGCTTTTTTTGCATCTTCTATAGAATTTACAACCCCTTCTTTTGGTCCAGGATCTCCAATTAAATTTCTACTACTTCCATTTGTTGGATCTGCATGACCACCAGTTGTTGCTAAAGATTTACCAGCAGTAAAAACTCTTGGTCCAGGAATTTTACCAGCATTAATGGCATTTCTAATAGATATATTTACACCTGTTCCTCCTAAATCTCTAACAGTTGTAAAGCCATTTAACAACGTAGTTTTAGCAAAGCCTACAGAATTAAAAGCAACATCTGCTTCATTTAAAATATAACCTTCTATTCTTGTTCTGGCAGAAAATTCTTGCTCAATATGAACATGCATATCAATTAAACCTGGCATCACAACCTTATCTCGTAAATCGATTAAAGTTCCGCCTTTTGGCATGATGTAACCATCTTTTACATCAATAATTTTATTTTCTTTGACTAAAATTGTCTTTTCAGTGCTAATTTTTCCTGATTTTGTATCAATCAATTTTCCACATAAAATATAAGTGGTTTGTGCTACAATGTTGTGAAGACAAAAAATTGCTAAAAAAAGTAGAATTGTTTTTTTCATTTGTTTGATTTTAATTCTTAAATGTATGAAATTTTAAGTAATTTGGTACTTCAAAATTTTTTAATTAAATGAAAAACGTTGTTATAACAGGAACTAGTAGAGGAATTGGTTTTGAATTGGCAAAATTGTTTGCAGATAAAGGCCATAATGTTTTGGCAATTTCTAGAAATACAGCTCCTTTAAAGACTGTAAATCATCAAAATATAACGTTGCTTTCTGTTGATCTTTCTATAAATTCTGATGTAAAAAAAGTAGCAGATTTCATCAAAAATAATTGGAAAACAGTTGATATTTTAATCAATAATGCAGGAAAACTCATCAACAAACCTTTTACAGAATTAACTTCGGATGATTTTTTAGAAGTGTATAAAGTGAATGTTTTTGGAGTAGCGGAATTGACGAAAAATTTAATTCCGTTTTTACAAAAAGGAAGTCATGTTGTAACGATTAGTTCTATGGGTGGCGTTCAAGGAAGTATGAAATTTCCTGGTTTAGCAGCATATTCATCAGCAAAAGGAGCAGTTATTACGTTATCAGAATTATTAGCAGAAGAATACAAAGAACAACAAATTTCCTTTAATGTTTTGGCTTTAGGAGCTGTACAAACAGAAATGTTAGCAGAAGCTTTTCCTGATTATAAAGCACCTTTATCTGCAGTAGAAATGGCAAATTATATTTTTGATTTTTCTACAACAGGAAATAAATTTTATAATGGGAAGGTTTTGGAGGTTTCATCAACAACACCATAATTCAGTTGGCAGTAAAAAAAGTTAGCAGTACTCAGTAGTAAATAAGTAGATTTAAATATTGAATTCAAATTACCAAAATTTTGTTCCACCTAAAGCAATTCCATTTGTTCAATTTTTAATTGATGCACATTCTTTTGATTTATTAATTGTAAATCAACGCCAAACAAAACATGGCGATTTTAGAAAGTTGCCTAATGGGAAATATCAAATAACAGTTAACAACAACCTGAACAAACATCAATTTTTATTAACGTTAGTGCATGAAATTGCACATCATGTTACACATCAAAAATTCGGGAGAGTTCAGCCTCATGGACAAGAATGGAAAAAAGTTTTTCAGCATTTAATGTTGCCTTTTTTACGCCTAGAGATTTATCCGAAAGAAATGATTGGTCATTTAGCAAACTACTTAAAAAACCCAAAAGCAAGCACAGATTCTGATGTAAAACTTTCGTTGGCTTTAAGAGGAAATATCGCTGAGGAAGGTAAGAATTTTATTTTCTCACTTCCTTTCGGAACTTTATTCATTTTTAAAAATGCAGTTTATAAAAGAGGAAATATAAGAAGAACAAGAATTGAATGTTTAGAAATGAAGACTAAAAAAGTATATCTTTTTAATCAAAATGTGGAAGTAAAATTATACGAATAATTTTTACCTCCACATAAATCATCAATCTAAAAAAAAGTTATTTTTCTCTTTTGATAAATAAAGTATCTAACTTCATTTCTGCTTGCAACCAAGTTCTTAATTCTCGCTCTTTAGGCGCAATTATGCTATCTGCCATTTTTGCTCTCCATTTAATAGTTGCTACAGGAATGGTATCAATTTTAATAAAATCTTTAGAAAACAGCATTTTAGCAAAACCTATCTGCTGAATATCTGTATATCTAATTTTTGCATCTTTAGCAATGGTACTAAATGCAATTACTTTTTGATTGTTGTAAGAAGCATCTTGCTCAATCCTTTGGTTTAAGCTAGTTATTGTTTCTTGTAAATCTGTAATTTGTTTTTGTAAACCTGCAATAATATTTTTACTTTCTTGAAGCTCTTCTCTATTTTCTTTATAAGCTGTTGTAATTACCTCAAAACTCTTGGTATCACTATCTCTAACCTTTAAAGTGATTTCATTTAGATATTCATATCTTGGATCTGTTAACAAGCGGTTTTTCAAAGAATTTTCTTCAGCATCACTTACTTCATTAAAAAACTTTAACTCTAACGTTTTGGTTTCTTCATTATAATTAGGTTGCTCCATTAAAATATAATGATCATTAGATTTGATCTCATTTTTTGTAAACGCCTCTATTTGAGTCTTTATTTGATTTTCTTGAAATACATTAACAAATGTAAAAATAGCAGGAATCATTACAGCAATCCCAACTAAAGTCGCAATTGTAGAGGAGCGTTTTCTCTTAGCTGCATTTGCATATTTATGCATTGGAAAACGCAAAAATTTTAAAACTAAAAATGCTGCTAAAGCAATAAATATTGTATTAATTGTAAACAAATACATTGCTCCCAAAAAATAGTAGAAATTACCTTTTGCTAAACCATAACCAGCAGTACACAAAGGTGGCATTAACGCTGTTGCAATAGCAACCCCAAAAATTACTGAAGCAATAGTCCCTTTTTTAGTTCTAGCAACCATTAATGCTAAACCACCAAAAAAAGCGATTAAAACATCTCTAATATCTGGTTTTACTCTCCCTAATAATTCTGATGTATCTTCACTTAAAGGAAAAAAATAAAAGAACATAAAAGAGGCGAATAAACTTAAGCCAATCATAACCCCAAGGTTCTTTAAAGACTTTTTAAAGGTAGCAATATCATTTAATGCAAAAGACATTCCTAAACCTAAAATTGGGCCCATTAATGGCGATATTAACATGGCTCCAATTACAACTGCTGTAGAATCTGCATTTAAACCAATGGATGCTACAAAAACAGCGAAAATTAAAATCCAAGCTGTTGCACCTTTAAAAGGAATATCTGCTTTAATAGCGTCTATAGTTGCTGCATGATCAGTATCTTCTCTAAAGTCAAAAAGTTCTACAACAAATTTCTTAAGATTTTCAAAAAGACCTTTGGCATCTTTTTTTATATTTTCTGTAGAATCTTGCTCTTCTTTAGGAGGATGAGGCTTTATGTTTTTTTGGATATCTTCTTCCATTTTATAATAGTATCAATTTTGAAAGATACAAAAAAGTATTTCTATTTTAAATTGTTTTACTGTAGATAAATTTTTCTTATTTCTAATCGAAAATTCTCTTCTTTTTTATTACCAATAAGTAGTGCAATCTCTTCAATTTCGTTTGATGAAAAATTACTCATATCTAAATTTCTACCTCTAAAAGCAGGATACATATCAGATAAATTAATTTCAACAAACTCCCATTCTTTTGAGGTTTCGAAAGTTTGTATATAAGAATAATAATTTTGATAATTATCTTTTATCCTAAATTGATATTTTTTTCCATCACCTTTAATTTTTAAAATAACTTTAGAAAACTTTTCAACATTAATTTTATCAAATCGATATCTTAAAGAAGAGAATCCGCCATTATTTTCTAAAGATATTTCACCTGTATACAATCCATTTCCTTCTTCATTAATTTCAAAATTCCCAGAAGAGACACCTCCCATTACAACATCATCTACAACCCTCCAAGAAGAGATATTAGATTGCTTTGAAAACTCAAAAATAATATGCGCTGAATTATTCATAATTAGAAAAAATAAGATGATATAAAAGTATTTGTTCATTTTTCATCAAATTAAAACAAAAATAAAACTTTTAAAACTTTAGGTGAGTTAAATAAAAACTTTAAATAAAAAAACATTTTTCGTTTCAAATAAAAAAAAACTCTTAAAATCAAAAAAAGTTTGCAGAAAACTGCAAACTTTTTTATTTCTTGTGACCGGGCTGGGGCTCGAACCCAGGACCCTCTCCTTAAAAGGGAGATGCTCTACCAACTGAGCTACCAGGTCAATATCTTTTCCTTTAAGCGGGTGCAAATATAGAAGTTATTTTCAGAAAAACAAACATTTTTTTTAATTTGTTTCTTTTAAATATGCTTCTCTAACTTTCTTGAATAAATTAGAGGAATATACAAAACCTACAACAGCTTCATTATCAGTTTTAAACATCTCATCACTGCTTCCTTCCCACTCTTTTTTACCATCCTTTAAAAAAAGAATATTTTCTCCAATTTCCATTACAGAATTCATATCGTGGGTATTTATTACTGTTGTTATTTTATATTCGTCTGTAATTTCTTGAATTAAATTATCAATTACAGTTGCTGTTTGCGGATCTAAACCAGAATTTGGTTCATCACAAAACAAGTATTTTGGATTCATAACAATAGCTCTTGCAATAGCAACTCTTTTTTGCATACCTCCAGATAATTCTGCTGGTAATTTATCATTAGAGTTTTCAAGATTTACTCTATCTAAAACAAAATTTACTCTTTCCAACATTTCTGCTTGAGATTGTTTGGTAAACATTTTTAAAGGAAACATCACATTTTCTTCTACTGTTTGAGAATCGAACAAAGCACCTCCTTGAAAAACCATGCCTATTTCTTGACGCCATTGCATTTTCTCTTCAATACTAAAATTTGTATTTATTCTTCCATCAAAAGAAATAGTACCACTTTCTGGAATATGCAAACCTATTAAAGATTTTAAGAAAACTGTTTTTCCTGCACCACTTTGCCCAATAATTAAGCTCGTTTTTCCTGGTTGAAAAGTTGTAGTAATTCCCTTTAAAACTTCAACATCACCAAAACCCTTGCGTAAATCTTTTACTTCTATCATCTAAGTTAGTAACATTTGAGTTAATAAATAATTCATAATTACAATTAATATGGTAGTCCAAACTACAGATTGTGTACTTGCTTCTCCTACTGCAAGCGAACCTCCTTTTACATAATAACCATGATAGGAAGGAACAGTAGCAATTAAAAATGCAAACACTAACGTTTTTATAAGTGCATATACAATTAAGAAAGGTTTAAAATCTGATTGTAATCCTGTAATATAGTCTACACCTGAAAACAATCCAGATAAAACACCTGCTAACCAACCTCCGAAAATACCTAAAGCCATTCCTAAAATTATTAGAAAAGGATAAAAGAAAACAGTGGCAATTACTTTTGGCAATACTAAATGATTTAATGAGTTGATCCCCATGACATCTAAAGCATCAATTTGTTCTGTAACCCTCATAGTACCAATACTAGATGTTATATAAGAACCCACTTTACCTGCCAAAATAATAGAACAAAACGTTGGTGCAAATTCTAAAATTATAGATCTTTTTGCTGCAAAACCAATTAAGGATCTTGGTATAAAAGCACTATCCAAATTTAAAGCTGTTTGCAATGCAATTACACCTCCTATAAAAAAGGAGATAAACATAATAATTCCTAAAGACTTTAAACCAAGTTCTTCTATTTCCTTGAATAAAGCTTCACGAAAAATTCTACCTTTAAGCGGTTTTTTAAAAACCTGCCCTAGCATAATAAAGTATTTACCAATATGCTCTATGTAATTCATAGATTAAATTTTTGCGCTAAATTAATAAATAACATTTACACAATATATAATTAGTGCTATCAAAATAAAATTTAATTACTTTTGATGTTATATTAAAGTAACAACCTTATGAAAAACAGTATAATTTATCTATTTGCAATCGTAATTTTATTCTCTGGATTTAAAAGTGATGCTAAAAACCCAGAAAAACCCAAACTTGTTGTTGGTATTGTTATAGACCAAATGAGATATGATTATTTAACAAGATTTTATAGCAGATATGGAGAAAACGGATTTAAAAGACTTTTAAACAATGGGTTTTCTCTAGAAAACGCACAATATAATTATATACCAACATATACAGCAGTTGGTCATACCTCAATTTATACAGGTACAACTCCAGATAACCATGGAATAATTTCGAACAATTGGTATGACAAATTTTTAAAGGAATCTATTTATTGTGTAGATGATAATACGTATACAACTGTTGGAAATGATAGTAATGAAGGAAAAAAGTCTCCTTTTAGAATGCAAAGCACCACAATTACGGATCAGTTACGTTTAGCGCAAAATATGCAAAACAAAACTATTAGTGTTAGTATTAAAGACAGGTCTGCAATTTTACCTGCAGGACATACTGCTAATGGCGCATATTGGTTTGATGGCGGCTCAAGAGGTCAATTTATATCTTCTTCTTTTTATATGGATGCTTTACCTAATTGGGTAACAGATTTTAATAATTCTGGAAAAGCAGCTGCTTATTTAGAACAACCCTGGGAAACCCTTTATGACGTGAATACCTATAAAAATAGCATTCTTGATGATAATGTTTATGAAGGTAAATTTAAAGGTGAAACTAACAGCACATTCCCTCATAATATTCCTGCTTTAAAAAAGGATAATGGAAATTACAGTATTATTAAAGCAATTCCTGCTGGTAATTCTTTTACAGCAGATTTTGCAAAAGCTGCTATTATTGGTGAAAATTTAGGTAAAGGTGAATTTACAGATTTTTTAGCTGTGAGTTTTTCTTCTACAGATTATGTTGGACATCAATTTGGACCAACATCTGTAGAAATTGAAGATACTTATTTACGTTTAGATAAAGATTTAGCAGATTTACTTTCTTTTTTAGATAAAGAAATTGGAAAAGATAAATATACCGTTTTTTTAACTGCAGATCATGCTGCTGTTGATGTACCTGCGTATTTACAGTCTTTAAAAATACCTGCTCATTATTTTAGTAACAGAAAATTTAAAGAAGAAGTTTTAGAAATCACTCAAAAATATTTTAACTCGACAGAATTGATTGAGAACATTTCTAATTATCAAATATTTTTAGATAAAGACAAAATTGAATCTTTAGGACTAACAAAAAGTGTTGTTGCTGATAAATTAGTAGAAGAAATTATAAATCTTGATGGTGTTTACAAAGCAGTTACAGCAAAAACATTACAAACTGCAAGATTTACAGACGGAATTATGAATTCTTTACAAAATGGCTATAATCAAAAATATTCTGGAGATGTTTTAATGATTCCTTTTCCTGCAACTTTAACTGGAGGTAAAACAGGAACTTCTCATGGTTCTGGCTATTCTTATGATACGCATATTCCTATTATTTTTTACGGAAATGGTATTCAACAAGGAAGTTCTAAAAAACGTCATGAAATTATAGATATTGCACCAACTATTGCAAATTTATTGCAAATTGAAGCTCCAAATTCATCCACAGGAAAAATTATTGTGGAAGCTTTGAAATAATTTCTGAAGCTAACTTTTTAGTTTGATATTTATACATATCAAAAAAAATCAATTCAACCTTAAATTTAAAGTTGAATTGATTTTTTTTTGAAGTAATTCAGACAAATCACTTCTATTATTATCTCTCTGTTAAAGTTGTAAATTAAAAATAAATTATGAATTATTTTTTGGCAAAAATATTTCAGCCATCATACAACGTGCACTTCCACCTCCACAAGTTTCGATGGTTTCTAAAGAACTAGATATAATTTTACAATGATTTGTAATTCTAGCAATTTGACTTTGATTTAAACTATCATAAGCAGCTTGACTCATAATTAAAAAAAGTTCGTCATTTTCTCCTTTTAACTGCAGCATATTCCCTGCAAAATTATTCATCTGTTCTTCTGTAATTTCAATGATTTGCTTACCATCTTCCTTTAAATGTTTTACAACATTTTTACGTTCAGTTTTATCATCAATAGTATCTAAACAAATTACAGCAAATGTTGTTGCCACACACATCATAACATTGGTGTGATAAATAGCTACTCTTTTATCATTTACAGTTTGATTCGCAATAAAAACCACAGGTGTGTATTCAAAATCTTCGCAAAATTCAATAAAAAGTTCCTCATCTGCTCTTGCTGATAAAGCACAATATGCTTTTTTATTTACACGATCTAAAATAATGCTTCCTGTTGCTTCTAAGAACAAATTTTCTTCTTCTGCAGAAGTATAATCGACAACGTTTTCTATTAAAAAATCGTTTTTTTCTAATTCAACTAAAATATCATCTCTTCTTTCTAAACGTCTGTTTTCTGCAAACATTGGGTAGATTCCAACAGTCCCATCTGCATGAAAAGAAATCCAATTATTTGGAAAAACCGAATCTGGTGTATCAAACTCATCAGTATCAGAAAAAACAATTACATTGATTCCATAACTTTTTAATTTAAAAACAAAAGCATCAAATTCTTCTTGAGCTTTCTTATTTATTTCTGCATTTTTTAAATCGATATCTTCTTGAAAAAAATTATTTACAGCAGTTTGTTCGTTCTTCCTAAAGTTGATAGGACGAATCATTAAAATAGAATTAGTTGTTTGTTGCATATATATTTTATGAACAACAAAATTATCATTTTTTATGTTCATAGTGCTTAATTCATCAAAATAAAGTTCGAAAAATTGCGGAGTGTTTTTTTAAGCTTTTAATTACAATGTACTGTTTCTATTTTTCTAAACAAATCAAATTTAAAACTAAAGATTTTGAGAATTGTTTAAATATTTTGAATACCTACAAACCTTTTTTCGCTTATAAATAGAACTAAAAATAGTGCTTATAAATTCAGTTTCCACAACTAAAACCATTAAAATCTAAGCTAAATAATTTAGTTTATATACCTTTGAAAAAAATAAATTAAAATATTTTAAAAATATATTTAACTGTTTTGCATGAATAGTTTTCTTTAAAATATAGTTTCCATCCATTTTTATGAAAAAACAAATTACGATTATTGGTGGTGGAATTTCTGCTTATCTATTAGCATCAACTTTAGATGTTGAAAAATTTACAGTTACTATTTACGAAAAAAACAAAACAACAGGTCGTAAATTTTTAGTGGCTGGAAAAGGTGGTTTTAATTTAACACACTCAGAACATCTTGAAACATTCATTAAAAAATATACGCCAACTGACTTTTTAGAGAAATCTTTAAGAAATTTCACAAATGTTGATTTCAGAAATTGGCTCGACAATATAGGAATCCCTACTTATATAGGAAGCAGCAAAAGAGTGTACCCAAAAGAAGGCATAAAACCAATTGAAGTTTTAAATGCAATTCTAAAGCATTTGGAAGAAAGAGGAGTTTCTATAAAATACGAACACATTTTTTCTGATTGGGATAAAAACAACAATCCAATTATAAACGATAAACCAGTTCAATCAGATTACACCATTTTTTGTTTAGGTGGAGCAAGTTGGAAAATTACAGGTTCTGATGGAACTTGGCTGAATACTTTTGCTAAAAAAGAAATTAAAACAACTTCTTTTCAAGCTTCAAACTGCGGATTTGAAATTGATTGGAAACCAAATTTCATTGAAAAAAACGAAGGAATTCCTTTAAAAAATATTGCTATTTATTGTGATGATAAAATTCAAAAAGGAGAAGCTGTACTTACCAAGTTTGGTTTAGAAGGAAATGCAATTTATGGATTAAGTCCACAAATTAGAGAACAGCTAAGCACCACTAAAAACGCACTAATTTTTGTTGATTTAAAACCTTCTTTAAGTTTAGAAAATGTATATTCTAAAATAAAATCATCAACCTACAAAAACACAACTCAAATCTTAAAAAAGGAACTTAAATTGAGTTCAGCTCAAATAGATTTATTAAAAATTTATCTTTCTAAAGAATTGTACTTAAATGCAAAAAGCTTATCAGAAAACATTAAAAAATTTCCTTTAAAAATAACCAATACTGCAACAATTGACGAAGCAATTTCTACAGTTGGTGGAATCGATTTAAACGCAGTTTCAACTTATTTTGAACTCAAAAAAATACCAAATCAATTTTGTATTGGTGAAATGTTAGATTGGGACGCTCCAACAGGTGGTTATCTTTTGCAAGGTTGTGCAAGTATGGGTTTTTCTTTAGGGAAATATTTGAATGGGAAACATTAAATACAACTAGAAAAAAAGCAACAATGCAAAAAAGAATTATTATGAAAACAAGAAAAAGTTCGAAACTTTCAAAGTAAGAATAATAAAGAAAGACCGGTTGGAGTTTAAGATTATTAGTAAATACATAATCAAATAAAAATGTAAAAAAAATAACTAAAAGAGTTAATTTTACTGGTGAAATATTTAAGAGTGATCTAATTTTATTATTAAATAGAAAGTTTTTATTATTATAAAAAATATGAGCAAAAAATCATTAACAATTGTAGTTCTTTTAAATACAAGCATATTGCTATGTCAAACTATAAACTCTATAAAAGTAGATGGTTTAAAATCAGTTTTGGGAATTTATCAAATAGAATTAGAGCATTTTAAAGATAATAAATGGTCATATGGTCTTGGTTTTACTTTTGTGGACACATCTTTAAGATTATTTGCCAAAGATGAAACTAATTCTTTTGACGGGTTCAGTATTTCTCCATTTGTTAGATATTATAAAAATAATAACAAAAGTAACTCAGCATTTTATCAAAGTAATTTAAGGTATTTTAGTGTTGATTTAGAATCAGATGGAAAACCAAGAGAGAAAATGATTAGTTTAGATATTAATTACGGATATCAAATTAAACTATATAAAAAACTCTTTCTTGAAACTACAATTGGTATTGGTGCTATGTACTTTTTAGAAGGAAGTGAAACCTACAAAGCGGATTTTATTCCTTACCCAATGTTGAACTTGAACATCACTTATAAAATATAAATCAACAAACCCTACCTCCTCTTTTTAGGAGCTCTACTCACTTTCTTTTTTCTTCTATTAAAAGGAATGGCATCATCAAAAGTATGTTGTGCAGTTTTATGAGCAGTTTTATTCTTTTTCCAAGAATTATTTTCTGGCAATAAAACTTGTAACAAATCAGATCGTCCAACTTTAGTTAACGTATTTTTAATCCAATCTTTATTTTCTTTTTTATACCAAAAGAAAAATTTATGCTGATCTTCACGTTCCTTTTTAGTCTTTGGAGTTCTGGTTGGTTTTAAAGTATAAGGATGATATCCTGAGTAATAAATAACAGTGGCAACTGTCATTGGAGTTGGTGTAAAACCTTGTACTTGCTCCAATTGAAAGCCCATGCTTTTAGTTTCAGCAGCTAAATTTGCCATATCTTCTACCTCACTTGCTGGGTGACTTGATATAAAATAAGGAATTAATTGTAAGTTTAATTTGTTCTTAATATTTATCTTATCAAAACGTTCCTTAAACTTATGAAAATAAGTAAAAGAAGGCTTACGCATCAATTTTAAAACAGGGTCAGAAGTGTGTTCTGGAGCCACTTTTAAACGACCAGAAACGTGTTTTGTCATTACCTCTTCTGTGTACGCATCCAATTCTTTTGGATCTGCGTTTTTGTTGAATTCAGGCACCAACATATCATGTCGAATTCCACTACCAATAAAAGATTTTTTAATCTTTGGATGCTTATCAACTGCTTGATATAATTCCGTTAATGGTTTGTGAGACGTATCTAAGTTAGAGCAAATTACAGGCGAAATACAACTTGGTGCAACACATTTATCGCAAATAGATTGTACTTTACCTTTCATCTGATACATGTTTGCAGATGGCCCACCAATATCAGATAAATAGCCTTTAAAGTCTGGCATATTCGCCACTTTATCAACCTCTCTTAAAACAGATTCTTTACTTCTACTCGCAATAAATTTTCCTTGGTGAGCAGAAATTGTACAAAAACTACAACCTCCAAAACATCCTCTGTGAATATTTATTGAGAATTTTATCATTTCAAAAGCAGGAATTGGCCCACGCTTATCATATTTTGGATGTGGCAAACGTGTAAAAGGCAAATCGAAAGAACCATCAATTTCCTTTTCTGTCATTGTAGGAAAAGGTGGATTTATCACCAACGTTTTCCCTTCCACTTCCTGTAAAATTCTTCTTGCTTTTAATTTATTCGACTCTTGTTCAATCACTTTAAAATTAGAAGCAAACGTTTTTTTATCTTTTAAACAAGCTGTATGAGAGTTGATGGTTACATCTTCCCAATCATTTATAAAAGGTAATTTTTCTTGTTTTTGGTCAATTAAAACAGCAGTTTGTTTTATGTTTTTCAAACTGGAAAACGGAACACCTTTCTGCAATAATTCTACAATTTCACGCAAAGGTTGCTCACCCATTCCATACACTAACATATCTGCTTTCGATGTTTCTAAAATACTTGGCAACAACTTGTCAGACCAGTAATCGTAATGAGTTACACGTCTTAAAGAAGCTTCAATTCCGCCAATTAAAACTGGCACATCTGGAAATTTTTCCTTTAATATTTTCGAATATACAGACGTTGCATAATCAGGTCTAAAACCCTTATCTCCATTTGGAGTGTATGCATCTTTATCACGTCTTTTTTTGCTGGCAGTATAATTAGAAACCATAGGATCCATACAACCTCCAGTCGCTCCAAAAAACAATCTTGGTTTTCCTAATTTCTCAAAATCTTGTAGATTATCATTCACATTTGGCTGAGGCACAATTGCCACTCTCAAACCGTAACTTTCTAAAATTCGTCCAATTACAGCTGGTCCAAAAGATGGATGATCCACATATGCATCTCCACTAAATAAAATCACGTCCAATTCTTCCCAACCACGAATTTTCACTTCCCTGTTTGTTGTTGGTAACCAGTCTGTTAATTGATGTTTTTTTGTTTCTTGCATAGTTTGCAAATTTACGGAGAAAATTTGTTAAGAAAAACTTATTTTACAATGTCTTTTGCAGAATTATTTGTAGCTATTTCCTGCTTTCACTACTCGCTTTTTTTATGCTGGTTTTATTGCAACATCCGTAATTATTTATAAGAAATTTCACCTTTTATAAATGACATTAAAAATTCAAAAAAACATAAAAAAGAGCTCAAACAGGTCGTTCAATCAGGGCTATACTTGTTTGCTGGCTAATTACTATACTGATTCAAAAAGCATTTCAAGTAGCGTCTTTGCGAGATTTACCTTTTCGTAAATCGAAGCAATCTCTTGTTTAAAATACAATACATTTGTTATCAAGAAAACCTTTTTTCAGAAAGAAAATTAAAAGTTTTCACTCATTGCTATACAAATTTACCAGCTTATTTTCTTCGAGGAAAGAGATTGCTTCGTAAAAACTTTCAAAAACAAATTTTTATTTGCTTATTTACTTTTAAAACATTTTTTTTTGTTAAACTAACTAATCTCTCTGTGAACCTCTTTTTTCATAATACAACTTCCCTCTGTGAACCTCATTTTTTCACAAACAAACATTCCTCTGTGAATCTCTGAGTCAAAAAAAAAAAAAAAAAATACTACAAAACCTGCTCCACAATTTTAACAGCTTCAACAGCTTCTTTTACATCATGAACTCGCAAAATATTTACCCCATTTAACAATGCAATTGTATTTGCAGAAGTGGTTGCATTTAAAGCTTCTTGTGCAGAAATATCCAAAATTTTATACAACATCGATTTTCTTGAAATACCAGCTAAAATTGGCGCATCTAAATTTTTGAAAAGAGACAAATTCTTCAGAATCTCATAATTATGATCCGATGTTTTTCCAAATCCGAAACCGACATCAATAATAACATCGTTTAATTTTAGTTGATGTAATTTAAAAATTTGCTCTGCAAAAAAGGAAATAATATCTTCCACAACATCTTTATAAACAGGATTTTTCTGCATATTTTGTGGAGTTCCTAACATGTGCATCAAAACATAAGGAACTTGCAAATTAGCAACCGTTTCAAACATTTTTGCATCCATTGTGCCTCCAGAAATATCATTGATCATTGCTGCTCCAGAATTAATCGTTTCTAATGCAATTTTGCTTCTAAAAGTATCTACAGAAATAATAATTTCAGGAAAATGTTTTATCAACAAATCAATTACAGGTACAATTCTTTGTAATTCTTCTTCCTCAGCAATATGTTTTGCTCCAGGTCTTGAAGAATAGGCACCAACATCAATAAAAGTAGCACCCTCCAAAAGCATTTTTTCAACTTGCTTTAAAATAGCAGTTTCGTCTTTGTATTTTCCTCCATCATAAAAAGAATCTGGAGTAATATTTAAAATCCCCATCACTTTAGGTGATGATAAATCTATTAATGTTCCTTTACAATTTATTGTCATTTTAAACTACAACTTTATTGATTACGTGACTTATTTTTGGTGCTTTATAGCTGTTCATTTTTTCTAAAAGTTTTTCAACTGAATCTTCAACAATCAATAACTTTTTATTTTCTGGTTTCACATAACCTTCTTCCACCATTTTATCAAGCTGCATTAAAACACCATCAAAAAAACCATTGATATTTAAAAGTCCAACAGGTTTTTGTTCAATATATAATTGACTTAAAGTAAGCGCTTCAAACAATTCATCTAGGGTTCCAAAACCTCCAGGTAACGTAATATAACCATCAACTAATTTGCTCATAATTACTTTGCGTTCGCTCATATTTTTGCAAATAATCATTTCTTCAACTCCTAAATGCAGCACTTCTTCTTTCTCTAATAATTTCGGAATTACGCCAATAACTTCACCTTTTTGCTCTAAAATTGTGTCTGACAAAGCTCCCATCATTCCTATTTTTCCTCCTCCATAAACCAAACCAATATTGTTGTTTACAAAATAATTACCAAGCTCAATTGCAGCTTGTTTATACATAGGATTAAAGCCTAAACTTGATCCACAAAAAACAACAATTCTTTTCATTATTCTAAAATATTTTAGGTTGATAAATTCCGAGTAAAAATAAACGAATTGCGTTTAAGTTTTACTATTTTTACGCAAATACTTTTACGAAAAAATGCAAGATACATCTAAACAATATGATGCTGTAATTGAAGGTTGCAGAAGTTTATTCATCAAAAAAATGTCTGATTATGGTTCTGCTTGGCGAATTTTACGTTTACCATCGTTAACGGATCAAATTTTTATCAAAGCACAAAGAATAAGACAGTTGCAAGAAAATGAGGTGAGAAAAGTAGATGAAGGAGAAAAATCTGAATTTATTGGAATTATAAACTATTCGATTATGGCACTTATTCAATTAGAAAAAGGTGTTGTAGAAAATCCTGATTTATCAACTGAACAAGCAACTGTTTTATATGACAAACATGCAAAAATTACCAAAGAATTAATGATGAATAAAAATCATGATTATGGTGAGGCTTGGAGAGAAATGCGTGTGTCTAGCCTAACAGATTTAATTTTGCAAAAATTATTACGCGTAAAACAAATTGAAGATAATAAAGGAAAAACAATCGTTTCTGAAGGAATTGATGCCAATTATCAAGACATGATTAATTACGCTGTTTTTGCGATGATCCATTTGGGGAAGTAAATTTAACATAAAATGAAAATTGAATCTAAATTAAATGAAAGTTCTTTTAGAAAATCTCAAAAGATTAATCTAGATTTCGTTTTTGGTAAAAAATTAAAAAGTGTAAAGCAAAATTTAATTTTGCTTTTCTTTGTTTTAATTATTTCCTTAGAGCTAACTTCTAAAGAGATAATTTTGGGTTATATCTTTTTAGGTTTCGCTTTGATGTTTTTAATAAATATTATTTGGTTTTACTACTCATATTTCAAAATAAAAAAACAGCATTTAAAAAACATTGAAACTGAAATTTCACATTATAAAAATAATCCTGATAAAAGTATAATTTCAGAATTTAGAAATGATAGTTTTTATTATAAAGACTATAAAATGGAATTCACTCTTATTTGGGAGAAGTTTGAAAGCTTCCAAATTATTGATGATTATTTAGTTCTGAAATCTTTCGGAGCAAATTATTTAAATTTCTTTTTTAACAAGCATGAAATTTCTTCTGAAGAATTCGATAAGATTATTATAATTACAAGAAACAATATCAAAAATAAAAAGTAAATCAGTTATAAAACATGAAAAAATCAAATAAATCAACAAACATTCTTGTCCAAATAGCAAGAGTAATAGTAGGAACCTTATTTATATTTTCGGGTTTTATAAAATTGGTAGATCCAATTGGTTCTCAATACAAATTCGAAGAATATTTTTCGGAAGGCGTCTTAAATTTGGAGTTTTTAATTCCATATGCATTGCCTTTTGCCATCTTTTTAATTATTGCAGAAATTGTTTTAGGAGTAGCACTACTTGTAGGTTGGAGAGCTAAACTCACAGTGAACTCTTTAAAAATAATGATTCTATTCTTTTTATTTTTAACTTGGTATTCTGCCTACTACAACAAAGTTACAGATTGTGGTTGCTTTGGTGATGCTATAAAATTAACTCCTTGGGAAACTTTTACAAAAGATGTTATTCTCACCATTTTAATTTTCTTTATTGGTGCAAAAATTAGATTTATAAAGCCTGTTTTACCAAAAGCAAATCCTGGTTTAATTGTTATTGTATCACTTTTAATTTCTAGTTTTATTACCTATTATGTATTAAATCACTTGCCAATTATCGATTTTAGAGCGTATGCAATTGGCAAAAATATTCCTGAAGGAATGGAATATAAAAATGATGGAAAAATACCTCCTATTCATGATTTTATGTTAGAGGATTCTCAAAATGATTTAGCTCCTCAAATCTTAAAAATGGACAAAGTGATGTTGGTGATCATGTCTAGTTTAGATAAGTCTGATTTTGAAGCTTTTCCTGAAATTAAAATAAAAGCAGATGAAGCTTTACAAAAAGGCTATAAAGTATATGGTGTTTCTGCTTCTTTTTCTGATATTATTCAGATGACAAAAAATGAATATCAACTTCCTTTTGAAATTTTATTTTGCGATGAAACTACACTGAAAACAATGATTAGATCAAACCCAGGTATTATAATTTTAAACAAAGGAACTATTGTTGAAAAGAAAAACTGGAGAGATATTGATGCCATAAAACTATAATGAAAAATTTAATTCTGGTTTTTATTGGTGGTGGTTTTGGTAGTGTTTTACGCTACGTAATTGGCAAATGGCTAAATAATTCTGAAAACGGAATTCCTTATGGAACTTTTGCTGCAAATATTTTAGGAAGCCTTTTAATAGGATTTATTTTAGGCTATGCAGCAAAAAGTGAAGCAATTTCTCAAAATCATACGTTGTTATTAGCAACTGGTTTTTGTGGAGGATTTACAACCTTCTCTACATTTGCTTATGAAAATCACCTATTTTTAAAATCTGGAGACTTTACTTCTTTTGCTTTATATACCATTGCAAGTTTTGTAATTGGTTTTTTAGCTGTTTTTGCAGGAATGTATTTAGTGAAATTTATATAATAAGATTTTAAAATATTAGCTCGAAAATTGTCGAGTAAAAAAAACAAGAATTATGAACGAATTTGTAACCTACCAATCTGAAGAAAATTACGCAATTATCACCATTAACAATGGCAAAGCTAATGCAATTTCGCACGAAGTTGTTGCTGGTGTCAATGCTGGTTTAGACAAAGCTGAACAGGAAGATAAAGTTGTAATTTTAACAGGAACTCAAGGAATTTTTTCTGGTGGTTTCGATTTAAAAGTGATGACAAAATCGCCTGAATCTGCTTTAGAATTGGTTACAAAAGGATCTCAATTATCACACAGAATGCTTTCTTTTCCGAAACCAATTATTTTGGCTTGTAATGGGCATGCGATTGCAAAAGGTGCATTTTTACTATTATCTGTAGATTACAGAATTGGAGTTGAAGGCGATTTTAAAATAGGTTTAAATGAAGTTATGATTGGCATGACAATGCACAATGCTGGAATTGCCATTGCAAAAGCACGTTTGTCTGAAGTGTATTTGAATAGAAGTGTAAATAATGCAGAAATATTCAGTTCTAAAGATGCTGTAAAAGCTGGTTTTTTAGATATGATTGTTCCTGAAAATCATTTATTGCCAACTGCAATTAAAGTGGCAGAAATGTTTACAAAACTCAACAAGAAAGCACATGCTGAAACAAAGTTGAAGGTTAGAAAACATCATTTAGAAGCTTTAGCAAATGCTATTGAATTAGATGCTAAAGGAAGTATTTCTATAGATTTATAATTTCAAAAATAATAAAGGAAGGGAAGTTTTCATTTTAGAAAATAGATTCACCAACAGATTATTTTTGATGAAAACCTAAGAGCTCGCAAACAAGGTTAGCCCTGATTGTAGCAATTGTTTGAGCTCTTTTTTTATGCTGAACTCGATTCAGTATCTGTTGGAATTAATACAACTAGTTTTTAAAATAAATAGAGACTGAAATAAAATCAGCATAAAAAAAAGCGAGTGCGAAAAGCAGGAAATAGCTCCAAAAAAAACTACTTCTTAAAACTCTTTACTCCAGCTTTAATCTCGACATCTAAATGATTTTTTCTTGGTGTTAATGGGCAAGAAAATTTTTCGTTGTAAGCACAATAAGGATTGTAGGAATTGTTGAAATTTAATATAAAAGTTCCATCAGGATTTATATCTGTAGTTTTTAGGTTTATATAACGACCAGCTCCATATGTTTCATTTCCAGAAGTTTTATCTGTAAAAGGTAAAAATAAATCGTCTTTATATTTTTCGTCTAAAGTTTCATCTTGATCTTGATATAAAGTAAGTTCAAAATCTTTTCCTTTTATAATGAAATTTAAAAGTCCATATTCTTTATAAAAAGGTTCTCTGCCTGTATTTGTTGGCATTTTAAAAATTGGAGAATTTTCGATTTTTGTAAATGTTGACAACACAATAAAAGAAGAATCTACAGGAAAAAAATCGAGTCCTTTAAAATTTTTTAAATCTTTCTTTTTTAAAGGTGATGTTGTTGCATCCTTAAAACTTGCATTTAATATTTGTTGATATTCAGTTTCGCCCATTAAAGGACGTTTATCATTTGAATTACAAGAAATTAAGAGTCCTAAAATAAATGTAAATGCAATATTTCTCATAATTAATTCGTGTTGAAACTTAATCCAGAAAATTTATACTTTTTTATAAAGTTGCGTAAATAAAAAAGCAATAACCAAGCAGTAAAATTATACCATGTTTCCAATTTAAATTGAACTTTTTAGGGATAAAAACCATTGGTAACAAGATAAATGAAATGCCTAACATCCAGTAAATATCGCTTGTTAATAGTCTTTCATCTGAAAGAGAAATTGGCGTTATTATAGATGTTATACCAATAACAGCCAAAATATTAAATATATTGGAACCGATTAAATTTCCTAAAGAAATCGCTTTTTCTTTTTTGATAATTGCAATAATTGACGCTGCTAATTCTGGTACACTTGTACCAATTGAAACCACTGTAACTCCAATTACACGTTCTGTAACTCCAAATTCTAACGCTAAAGAAGTTGCACCTCTTATTAACAATTCTGAACCTCCATAAAGACCTATTGCTCCAAGGATTAAAAAGAACGCAGTTTTATAATTAGGTAATAAAATTTCTTCTTCTAAAATTTCATCAACATCTATATTTTTTTGAGTTCGCAAAAGATAAATTAAGAAAATAATTAAAAAAGCAAATAGAAAAATACCTTCATAGAGTTCAATTACTTTATCGTTTGCTAAAAAGAAGAAAAGCAAACCAGAGGCAATCATCATTACTGGCCAATCTGTTTTAAAAAAACCTTTTTGAACAGTCATAGAGCCTAAAAGCAACGTAATTCCTAAAACCAATCCTAAATTTGCAATATTAGAACCAATTACGTTTCCTAAAGATAAATCTGACGAGCCATTTAAAGCTGCGTTAATACTCACAATAAGTTCTGGTGCAGAAGTTGCAAAAGAGACAACTGTCATACCAATAATAACTTTAGAAATATTTAATTTTAAAGATAAAGCGACTGCTGATTTTAGTAACCAGTTTCCACCTAAAATCAATAAAATTAAACCGCCAACAATTAGTAAAAAATTCATATAATTTCTTTTGCGCGAAGATACATTTTTATCACTTTATGATGAAATCAAAAAAATGAAAATGCTATTTTTTAGTTTGAAAATAATCGTTTTTCCTTTACTTTTTAAAAACTTATAAAAAACCTCCTTTACTTGATAATAATATGAAATCAAATAATAGATTATAGATTACATATATTAACTTATTTTAAGTAAATGATGTTTTATATTAAAACAATAATAGCTTTTTTAGTTCTAAATATAAAACCAATCTGAAAGATTGTTTTAAATCTGTTTGGTTACTAGCTTTTGATAGCACTATATTCGAAAAACAGTTGCGCAACTCACTTAATTTTACTAACTTATAAACTTAAACTATTATGATTATTATCGCTTTAAAAATTATCAAAATTATTTCAGAAATTATTATGCTTGTTATTTTCTAATCTTTTAAACATTACAACTTTACTTAAAATTGCAATGTTATTTTTTAGTAAATTTGACGACTAACTAAACCGAAATGAAAAAGAAAGTATTTAAAACCTTGGCAAAAATTAATAAAGCAATATTACCTTCTTTTACAAAAAAAGAATTAGATATTTCTAAAGCCTCTAAACTGCAATTGGCAATTATTGGTTGGAGAGCTTATGTAACTATGAAAGCATTAGATTAACATTTAAAAAACACTATTATGAAAAATGAACATGTTAAATTATTTACAGACACAAGCATTATTATCAATGGCTTAAAAAGTCTTTTAGAAAAAGAAAACATTAACTATCGGGTAAAAGATAATTTCGAATCTGCAAGATTAGGTGGCTTTGGACAACCTTTAGCTTCTGTGGAACTTCATGTGTTAGAAAATGATCTAGAAAAAGCAGAAATTGTTTTAGCTGCTTATAAAGAAAAAATAAACGCATAAAATATTAGTTTAGCCTTTTTAATTCAAAAAAATGCTACTATATTTGCACCCGCAAAAAGGCCATGTGGCGCAACTGAATAGCGCACTTGATTACGGCTCAAGAGGTTCTAGGTTTGAATCCTAGCATGGTCACTACTAAAATCAGCACTTTCCTAACAATTTGGAATTTGCTGATTTTTTTTGCACCCTATTTATTGATTTAAATAAAATATATACCTGTTTCATTAAAAAGAAATTATCATAAACTTCTTTTTTTAAACTAGAAAAAGCCCTTAACAATTGTCAAGGACTTTTTCGTCTAACCAAACTTAGTTAAAAACTAACTACTACTATCTTTACTCTTTTTCAAAATATTTAAAAAAAGATATTTAGGGAATATCTATTTTCTAATTTTGTTTTCTATTTATAAGACACAACAATATTTAAGAAGTCACATTTTATTATTTAAAAATAAAAAAACCGAGAAATTTCTCGGTTTTAGTTTAAATATTGTTTGATGGCTAACCTGTGTTCAGGAATACTTTTGTCGTAGTTTTCTACGAGTAATTCTAATATTTCTGGAGGCTTAACACCAATTTCTTTACTGTTCGCATATTTTGAAACATACAAATTATAAACTTCTTTATTTTTTTCGAAAATTAAAAAATGTGTTTCATTTAATTCTGTAAAAGAAATTTCGTTGCCTGAAAATGCGTTTGATTCATCTTTTAAAAAATCAGAAAATTCATAATACTTTAAAACATTTTCCATAATTATATTAATTCTGCAGATAAACCTAATTGTAATAATTTAGAGCATCTTGGTTCTAAATCTTTAAGTTCGCCAGATTTTACTGTGCATTTCCCCTTATAATGTACCAAAGTTGCACATTGTTCTGCTTGTTCTAAAGTATGATCACAAACATCAATTAAAGAATCAATTACGTGATCAAAAGTGTTTACATCATCATTATGCAAAACAATTTCATGTTGAAAAACTTCTTGTTCTAAGACATCAACATCTTCCTGTATTTTTTCTTTTGTACTCATATTTGTAAAATTACAACTTATTGTATTTTAATGCAACCCAATTATTTCTTTCTATAAAAGTATCTAATTTTAAATTGTATTGAGAAACTTCTGCATCTATTACAGGAATATCTTCTTGATAAAAACCACTTAATAAAAGCACACCTTTATCATTTAAACAATTTGCATATACTTTTATATCCATCAACAAAATATTTCTGTTGATGTTGGCAATAATAACATCATATTTTTTATTGACTAAAAGTGCTGAATCTCCTTCATAAACAGCAATATTGCTACAGTTATTGCGTGCAACATTTTCTATAGAATTTTCATAACACCAGTTATCAATATCTATAGCATCTAATGGTTTTGCGCCTTTCATTTCAGCAAAAATTGCTAAAATTCCTGTTCCACAACCCATATCTAATACTTTCTTGTTTTCTAAATCTAATTTAAGTAAATGCTGCACCATCATGTGTGTAGTTTCATGATGACCTGTTCCAAAACTCATTTTTGGTTCTATGACAATATCATATTTCAAATTTGGATTTTCATGGAAAGGAGCTCTTATACTCACTAAATCATCTACTTGAATTGGTGAAAAATTCTTTTCCCATTCTGCATTCCAATTCGTTTGCTCAACCTCTTTTTGGTTGTATTCAATGGAAAATTCATCTGAATTTATTACAAAAATTTCTTCTAAAATAGTTTGTGTCCATTCACTTTTTTGAATGTAAGCTGTTACTCCGTTTTCGTTTTCCACGAAACTTTCAAAACCAATATTGCCTAATTCTGCAATTAAAATTTCTGTTGCAGGTTCTTTTGGCGAAACTGTAAAATTGTATTCTATATAAATATTATCCATCATAAAAAAATGCGTCAAGATTTAAATCTTGACGCAAATTTATTAGTTTTTAAAAGAAATTTAGTTAATAAACTCCTATAAAATTATTTTTATATTGCTTTTATAATTGCAGCGAAATCTTCAGCTTTTAAAGATGCACCTCCAATTAAACCACCATCTACATCTGGTTTAGAGAAAATTTCTTCTGCATTTGCAGGTTTTACACTTCCTCCATATAAGATTGATACATTATCAGCAACTTCTTTTCCGAACTTTTTGCTAATAGTTTCTCTCACAAAAGCGTGCATTTCTTGCGCTTGTTCTGGACTTGCAGTTTCTCCTGTACCAATTGCCCAAACAGGTTCGTACGCCAAAACAATGTTTTTAAAATTAGCTGCTTCTAAATGAAATAGCGCGTTTTTTAACTGACTTTCTACAACTGCAAAATGATTTTCGCTTTTTCTTTCCTCTAATTTTTCACCAAAACAAAAAATTGCTTCTAAACCATTTGATAAAACAGCATCCATTTTTTCTGCTAAAATTGCATCTGTTTCATTAAAATATTCTCTTCTTTCAGAATGCCCAATAATTACAGTTTCAATATTTATAGACTTTAACATATCTGCAGAAATTTCTCCTGTATAAGCACCATTTTTTGCTTGATGCATATTTTGTGCAGCTACTTCTATTTTAGAATTATCGGCTTTTTTAATGGCAGCAGATAAATTAACATAAGAAGGACTTATAATAACTCTTGTATTTTTTAAAGATAGTTTTTTTATCGCTTTTTTTATCCCTTTAATAAGTGCTTTTGTTTCAGCCTTATCGTTATTCATTTTCCAATTTCCAGCTACTATTTTTTGTCTCATGATTTTATACTTTTTTATAAGTTGTAAATTTAATAAAATGAAAAACAACTATCGTTCTTTAAAATAAATACTTACTATAACGATTTATTTAGCGTGTTTTAAAGCTTTTATAATTTTTTTATCTGATGGATCTGTGGCTTTAAAAAGTTGAATTTGTCCTTTTTCATCAATAACCATATATCTAGAAATCCAATTTAAGTTTATAAAATCTACAAAATCTCCTTCATTCATTCCTTTTGGTAAATTGTAATGTTCGCCAACTAAATTGTATTTTTCGATTGCTCTTTTCCAAGAAGGATTGCTAATATCTACAGATAAATATAAAAATACAACATCAGGAAATTCTTTCTGCAATTCCTTTACTTTCGGAAAACCTGCAATACAATCTTTACACCAAGAGGCCCAAACATCAATAAATATTTTTTTACCTTTTTGTTGATATAAAACTTCTCTCAACGTAATTTTAGAATCGTCCAAACCAATTAACATCTCTAGGTTTGCTTCTTCTGAAAATTCTTTAGGATCTTCTGAACAACTTACAAAAACAATAATTAATAAAAGAAATATTTTTTTCATAATGAAATATGCTAATTAAAATGAATAACTAACGAATCTTAAAAGTTAAAAATAGTATGTTTGTAAAACTTTAAGTAAAAGTAATGACAACACAACAATTAGTATCACAAATAAATCAAAAAAAATCTTTTTTATGTATTGGTTTAGATGTAGATTTAGATAAAATTCCAACGCATTTACTAGCTTTAGAAGATCCTATTTTCGAGTTCAACAAAGCCATTATAGATGCTACTCATCATTTATGTGTGGCCTATAAACCAAATACAGCTTTTTACGAAGCGTATGGAATAAAAGGTTGGCAATCTTTAGAAAAAACGATTCAATACATTAACAAAAATCATCCAGAAATTTTTACAATTGCTGATGCAAAACGTGGTGATATTGGAAACACCTCAACCATGTATGCCAAAGCATTTTTTAACGATTTAGCATTCGATTCTGTAACTGTTGCTCCTTATATGGGTAAAGATTCAGTAGAACCTTTTTTAGCTTTTAAAGATAAACATACTATTTTATTAGCCTTAACATCTAATAATGGTGCTTTTGATTATCAAACTAAAAAAATTGACGAAAAAGAATTGTATAAACATGTTTTAGAAACTTCTAAAACCTACAAAAATTCTGAAAACTTAATGTATGTTGTAGGTGCAACCAAAGCCGAATACTTTAAAGAAATTAGAAAAATTGTTCCCAACGCTTTTTTATTAGTTCCTGGAGTTGGTGCTCAAGGTGGTAATTTACAAGATGTTTGTAAATATGGTTTGTCAGAAAATATTGGCTTGCTAATTAATTCTTCCAGAGGAATTATTTATGCTTCGAAAGAACATGATTTTGCAGAAAAAGCAGCCGAAAAAGCGAAAGAACTACAATCTGAAATGGAACTTATTTTAAGCTAGTTTTATGGAGTTCAAAGACCAATTAAATACCGTTTTTGAATTAAAAAATACTCCCCAAAGAATTATCTGTTTAGTACCAAGTATTACAGAGTTATTGGTAGATTTAGGATTACAAAAACAAATTGTTGGTATTACTAAATTTTGCGTACACCCCAGTTTTTTAATTGAAGAAAAAATGATTATTGGGGGTACAAAAAACATCAAAATTGATACAATAAAAGAACTTCAACCAGATATTATTCTTTGTAACAAAGAAGAAAATACTAAAGAAATTGTTGAGAATTGTAGAAAAATTTCAGCAACACATGTTTCTGATATTTATACAATTGCAGATACTTTAGAGTTGATTCATCAATATGGAAAAATATTTTCTTGTGAAGAAAAAGCCAAAGAGATTATTTTAAATATCCTTAAAAAACACAATGATTTTTTAGGTTTTATTGAAAGTAAAAACATTAAAAAAGTTGCTTACTTTATTTGGAGAAAACCTTGGATGATTGCTGCAAATAACACGTTTATAGATTATTTACTAGACACTAATAAATTCGAAAACGTTTTTAGAACACAAGAAAGATATCCTGAAATCGAACTAAAAGAACTCCATCATTTAGAAACAATAGATTGTATTTTTTTATCTTCAGAACCTTATCCTTTTAAAGCAAAACATATTACTGAACTCCAAAAACAGTTTCCATCTACTAAAATAGTTTTAGTAAACGGAGAATATTTTTCTTGGTATGGCTCAAGATTGCTAAAAGCTTTTGATTATTTTAAAGAATTACACTATCAACTTTAAAGTTAATTGCTGTATTGTATCTCTTGATCTAAATAATAAACTTGGTTTAATTTTTCTAAAAGTTTCATAGCTTTAAAAGCTGCTACATCACTAATCGATTCATCTAAAAATCGATAATTATTAGATTTTTCCACTAAACTTACATAGCTTTTTTGTAGGTGATTTTTGTATTTTTCTAATTGTAGTAAACGAGACATATTTTTGGAGGATTAAAAAATAAATATACATATATTTTTTTAAACACCTAACAAGTAACTCATTAAATATTAATTCTTTATAATTTTATGTAAAGACGTTCCTTTTTCTGAAGCTAATCTTAGAAAATAAATACCTTTAGTTAAGTTGGAAACATCAATTTTTTTACTCTTTGATTTTTGATAAAACTCTTGAATTTTCTGACCAGTTATTGTATAAATAGTTCCTTTTATTGCATTTAAATCAGATGAAAATTGAATGTTTAATTCGTTATTTACAGGATTTGGAAATAGCGTTACTTCTAATAAATTATCATTTTTAGACACAGAAGCTGTAGATTCTTGATAAACTCTAACATAATCAACTTCCATAGCACTTTCAATAAATCCAGCAGTTATATTTGGCAAAATAGCAACATTAAATAATAAATATTGAGGGGCAGAATAAGGCCAATTCTCTATATTTTTGATTGATGGATTATAAGTATAATGCACATTTCCGTCAACGCTAAAAATCATTTTATCTTCACTCCATTCTAAAGTATAAATATGAAATTCTGTGGATGCATTTGTGATTTTCTGACCTCCTTTATTTACGGTTCCACCAAAACTGGATCTGTTATGAAGTGCGCTTTGCACAAAATCTTGATTATCTCCCCAATGTTCAATAATATCTACTTCTCCACAATCTGGCCAAGCTGTTGTTCCATGAGTTGCTGCCCAATAACCACCAGTTTCTGTAATATTTTGACCTAACATCCAAAGTGCAGGAAACGTACCAACACCAAAAGGCATTTTTGCTTTAATTTCTACTTTACCATACGTAAATGCGTATTTAGAATTTAATCTTGCAGATGTATAATTTTTAGTTACGTTGTTACTATTTGTATACGTTTCTTTC
This sequence comes from Polaribacter vadi, assembly GCF_001761365.1. NCBI lineage: Bacteria > Pseudomonadati > Bacteroidota > Flavobacteriia > Flavobacteriales > Flavobacteriaceae > Polaribacter > Polaribacter vadi. The sequence continues at coordinate 1,411,400 of NZ_CP017477.1, forward strand.
TTCGCTACTATTTTTAGAGTTCCATTACTTATATAAGAATTGTCGATTCTATCAGTATAATGTTGAACTTCTCCATTTGCCCAAGATTGTCCACCCAGAATTGGATATGTTTGTTTGAACCATTTTGTGTTATCTAAATCTACAGAAACTTCAGATTGCCCATCAAATTCATCTGACCAAACTAACTGATCGAAAACTGGATCTTGGTTAACATAAGTAGATTCGTAATAAGCAATATCATCGATATAAGCAGTTACAAGATCTTTGTTATTTTCTCCATTAATTTGAATTAAAACTCTATTAAAATCGACTCTAGAAACTGGCGCTCCTGAAGTAGCATTTAAGTTGATGTAACCATCATTTTTAAAATCAAACTCTATAGTTTGCCAGCTGTTTAAAACAATTGGCTTTATAATTTCGGTTTGCGTTGTCCAAGGTTCTGCAATTTTGTTATTCTGTAATTTAAGTGAAACTTTATTTTCTTGACTTCCTGTAACATCAGAAGATGAAACATAAATTTTTATAGAAAACGTATTTTTTACTGATAAATCTAAATTTGAAGAAGTGTCAAAACGAATATTTGCATACGAACCACCAATATCATCATATTGTAAAACTTTATCAGATGTATTAATTCCTGTTTTAAATGGATTCGAATAGTTGGTATTTATATCACAATCATCACCTGACCAAGTAGTAATTGTTCCATTACCTTCAAAATCATCTTGAATGTTTTGTTGAGAAAATATATTGATGCTTAAAAATAAAAATCCTAAAATATAAAAATTCTTCATGCTTGTAATTTAAATAACAAAAATACAAACAGCTTTATGAAAAGTATGTTAAGGGTACCTATACATAAACAATACAGAGAGAAATAAATAATAATAATTAAGAACATAATGATGAAAAAAGCAATGATTCTAAAATTAAAAAAAGCCAAAACTTTTTAAGTTTTGGCTTTTAAATTATATTAATAAAATTAGTTTAAGATTAATTCTGATCTGCTTCCGTTAAATTTGGATTTGAATCAATTTCACCTTGTGGAATTTTCCAAATCCAATCATCATTTAAAGAAGGTTTTGCTTGAATAAAACCATCTCTATATAAATTATCATCAGCTCCAGAATTCGTTAAGTCAATTCCCTCATCCCAACGAATTTGGTCATGAAAGCTAAACCCTTCATTAAAAAGTTCAACTCTTCTTTGCCATTTAATATGTTCCATTAAAGCAGCTGTAGTTCCAAATGCTGCTGCAGAATAATTAGAATCTCTAGTTGATCCAAAAGCTTGAAGAACAGTTTGCGCACCTGTCACATCATTTAACATTGTCCTAGCTTCTGCTTCTATTAAATACATTTCAGAAGAACGCATGTATATTACATCATCAGGATCTATAGATCCAGGATTCTTTTGTAAGAATTTAACAGCCATATAAGGGTGTGTATTATGACCTGTAGTCATTCCATATTTTGTAATAATTGCTTCCCAAGCATCCCAAAAAGAATCAGCATCAGTATAATTTGGATCAGTTTCAAAGCTACCACCTTGACCGTTAGAAGCCGAAGAATTTGTATTTGGAGCTAATGGTAAAGCCATGTTAATTCTAAAATCTGTAGATGGTATTGCATCATACACTTCTTTATTCATTAACTTAGGGTTAGATCTATTTTGACTACCATTAAAAGTAGGGCAAATAAAATAAAAATAAGATTGGTAATAATTTGTTTCTGAATCAATAACAGTTGCTCCCCAAATTACTTCAGAAAGTTCTACAGAATTAAAACCAGACAACCAAGAGCTTTCATCTAATAAACCAAAACCAGAACGAGCAGCTACAGCAGCATCAGCTGCACCTTGCCAATTTCCTTGAGTTAAATCTATTCTTGCTTTTAAACCATATGCTGCATTTATAGATAAATGAGATTTATTATCAGGGTTAGAAGCTCCATTGAAAAAACTAATTGATTTTGAAATATCATCATTAATTTGATCATAAACAACTTGAACAGAAGATCTAGGACCACTTGTATAAGGAGCACCAGTAACTAATAATAAAGGTACACCAGCATCTGTAGCAGGGTCTCCAATTAAATATCCTTTTGCAAATGTTGATATTAATTGATGATAAGCCCAAGCCCTATAAGCATATGCTTGCCCTAGAATATTTCTAATATCTTCATCAGCTTCTGGATAATCATTTTCTGCAATTAAATTAATTAAATTATTAGATGTTGCAATAATATGATAACGATTGTACCAAAAGTTATCTACAGTTGTAAAATTAGCATTTGTATGCGTTAACCACTGTGCTTCACTTCTCAACCAACCATTTCCTGGTGATGAATGAATCATTTGTCCTCCTATTGCATCAAAAGCTGGTAAGTAATAACTTTGCCCACTTCTTGCTGAAGTTCCTCCTGGTAATGGATTTTGAGCATACATTATTCTATGCAATCCATTTAATACCAAAAACATATTGTTTACACTGGCAAAAGCATCTGCTTCTGCAATAGCATCTGTTGGTGTTGTTTCATGAAAATCTTCTGAACAACCAGTAACAAATACTACTAGTATTCCTAAAATTAATAGGTTAATTTTTCGTAACATAATTTAATATTTTTAAATTTTAATATTATTTTTTAGAATGATAAATTTAATCCTAAAGTAACTACTCTAGCTGGATTAAAATCATTTCCACCTTGTGTACCTGCTAAATTATACTGAGGATTAATTCCTTTTCTTTTAGCATTAATAAACATGTTTTCACCTGAAAGAGAAATACGTAAGTCACTTAACCCTAATTTATCAGTTACAGCCTTATCTAAATTATAACCTAAGTTTACATTTCTTAAAGCTGCGTATGATGCATCAGTTAAAAAACGAGTTGAACCAGCAATTGTTTGGTTAGGATTCCCGTTTTCTAAACGAGGTACATCTGTAATATCTCCTGGTTGTCTCCAAGCATTTTCTGCATCTACATGCATAGAATTACCAAATGTACCTGGGTGCATTAAACCAGAATAACCTCCATCTAAAATTTTACCTCCAATTCCAAAAGTAAATAATAAATCTAAAGAAAATTGTTTGTATCTAAAAGTGTTAGAAACAGATCCGATTAAATCTGGAATACTACTATCTCCTGTAAAAGCTTCTCCAGCATCTTGGTAGTCATTAGTTGTTGCTTGTGTTCCATCTGTATTCAATACAGGTATTCTTCCACCATCTGCATCATCTTCAAACATATAATATAAAGCATCTCCATTATCAGGATTTACTCCTGCATAATGATAAATATAGAAATCATATCTAGATCTACCTTCTTCCCAACGTTTTGACCCATTGTCTGATGGTGCATCAATTTTAGTAATTTCATTCTTTAAAGTTGAAGCCTGTAAAGTTAAATCCCAATTAACATCTTTAGTACGTACTAAATGTCCTGTTAAACTAAGCTCTATACCTTGATTATAGATATCTCCAATGTTTGTTGGATATTCATTTAAACCTTCAGACCTTGGAATTGGTAAACTATATAATAAATCTACTGAATTTTTCTTGTAAAATTCAATAGAACCATCTATTAAGTTATTAAATAAGCCAAATTCTAAAGCCACATCCCAACTAACTTGATTTTCCCATTCTAATTCAGAATTTCCTGTATCACTCCAAAAAATACCAGGTGCACCAGCATTAGGAATAATTGTATATAATGCTTGAGAAGCATAATAAGAACCAATTCTCTCATTACCTATTTCTCCATAAGATGCTCTTAATTTTAATCTATCAATAAAAGAGACATTCTCCATGAATTTTTCTTGATCTATTCTCCAAGAACCACCTACTGAGTAAAATGTTCCCCAACGTACATCTTTAGAAAATCTAGAAGTACCATCTCTTCTTGCAGAAGCACTTAAGTAATATTTATTATCAAAATTATAATTTAATCTTGCAAAATAACCTTCAATTCTATGGTCTGTACTGTTTCCATTTACATTATCACCTGCAGCAAAGTTATCAAATTCATAAATACCTGTTGCTGTTTGAGTGTTAGCTATACCTCCTAATATAGAATAATTTCTATCCATACTTTCATGACCTAAAGTAACATCTAAATTATGACTATCATTTATAGATGTATTATACGTTAAGATTTGATTAAAGTTCTCGATAACTCTTCTATATCTATCTTCACTATATCTACCTGTTGGAGCACCATCACCAACCATTTCATTTTCATATCCTTTAATAATACCATCTTGAATATCTCTACCGTAAGTTACTTTAGCTTTTAACCCATCTAAAATACCCACTTCTATATAATTTCTAAATCCGTAAAGGTTTTGCTTGGTTTGATCTTCATTTAAGATTAACTCAGCAATACCATGTCTTCCTGGATTGTAAGGTCTTGTTTGAATGTTATTAGCTGGATATCCTTCTCCTAAATCGTACAAAGGATTTCCTGAAGCATCATTTACAATTTTACCATCGTTATCTACTTGATAAACTGGATAAATTGGTCCTAAGCTATTAGCCCAGTTAAAAGGGTTTACAATAGAACCACTACCACCACTAGTTGGTCCATGAGAATCTGTAGTTGTAATATATACACTACCACCAAGAGAAAGGTTTTCAATTGGTGTAAAATCTGCATTTAATCTGTTTGTAACTCTTTCATAGTCACTTTCAATAACATAACCTTCTTCTTTTAAGTAAGATGCAGAATAAAATATAGAATGATTTTCTCCACCAGAAGCTACGTTTACAGAATGATTTTTTCTACTACCTGTTCTTTCTAGGTAATCTAACCAGTTTAAAGATTCATATTTTAGAGTTGCATTAGGATTTAATACCCCATCTGTACCTACAATTTGGTCATTAGGAACATTAAAAGGATTATAACCTAATTGATTAAATATTGTTGCAGAAGCTTCAATTTCTGGATTTGCACCACCAATTGTATTTTTATAACCTTCCCACATTAACTCGTAGTAAGAGCCAGCTCCTACCATATCATAATCATCAACAGCTCTAGTAATTACACTATATTGAGATGTAGCACTTACAGTAGTTTTATTCTTTTTACCTTTTTTAGTTGTAATAATAATAACCCCATTTGCTGCTCTAGAACCATATAAAGAAGTTGAAGCAGCATCTTTTAAAACTGTCATAGATGCAATATCATCTTGATTTATTGATGATAAAGAACCATCAAACTGCATTCCATCTAAAATGTATAAAGGAGTTGTACTTCCATTAAGAGTACCAACTCCACGAATTACAATTCCTGGAGAAGATCCTGGTTGACCAGAAGCTGCTAAAAATTGAACCCCTGTTGCTTTACCTTCAATTGCTGCAATTGGAGATGTTACAGATCTAAGTGCTAAATCTTTTGCATCTACAACACTTGCTGATCCAGTAAAAGCTTCTTTAGTTGTAGTACCAAACGCTACAACAATTACTTCATCTAGAACACTATTATCTTCTGCCATAGTAACATTGATAGTTCTAGAATTACCTATAACTTTTTCATTTGTTTTATAGCCTAAATACCTATACACTAAAGTATTTCCTACTTCAGCATTAATAGTGTATTTACCATCAAAATCTGTCTCTGTACCTTTACTTGTGCCTTTAATTGAGACACTTACACCAGGTAAAGCTCCTGATGAGTCATTTACAGTACCTGAGATGGATACTGATTGTGCATTGGTTATTAGTATTGCTCCTAAAAAGAGAAATAATAATAAACCTTTCTTGTAAGTTTGTTTCATAAAATTTGAATTGAATTAATATTATGCAAACAAACATAAATATTTTGTTAAAACTTTCACTATAAATTGTTAATTTTAACATATTAAAAATGATTTCAATAATTAAAATAGGAATAAAAATAAATAGTAAAATTAAACAACTACAAAAACTGTAATTTGATAATTACATACTTAAAGCTTACTATTAAAATAAATAAAAAAAGAAAATTTAACTGCTAAAATCTAAACACCTTAGCATGATTTATGCTAAGGTCAACTAAATATAAACAATACAACCTAAAATAAAAAAAGGCTAATTATATTTAAATATAATTAACCTTTAATGTCTTAAAGCTAAAAAAACTACCTATTGTCTTGCAAAGCAAAAACTTGCTTTAATAATGCTGTAGATCTTAATCCAACTTTTTCTCTTATTCCTTTTTCTTCAATTTCAATCATGGTAAAAACACCTTTTAAAGCCTGTTCAGTTACATATGCTGTTAAATCTGGATTTACACTTTTTACAAAAGGAATCGAATTATATCTCGTAATTAAATTACTCCATATTTTATCTGCACCAACTTTGGCAAAAGATTCGTTAATTACTGGACTAAAACTAATGTATAGACTTTGGTTTGTTTTAGATTGTAAATATGAAGTTGCTGCATTTTGCTCTCCCAATAAAATATTTTTTGCATCATTAAAAGTAATTTCTTTTACGGCATTCACAAAAATTGGAGTTGCTGTTTTAACTGCATCTTCTGCTGCTCTATTTAAAACTTTAATTCCTTCATCTGCTAAATTTCCCAAACCTATTTGACGTAAACCTTTATCTACAGCTTGTAATTCTTCTGGTAATAAAATCTTTACCAACTCGTTTCTATAAAAACCATCAGTAGAAGTTAATTTAGTTACTTGATTACTGATACCTTGATCTAATGCTTGCCTTAAACCATTACCTATTTGAGCTTGAGTTAATCCTCCATTTGGTAATTGACTTGCTATTTTTTGTAATTCTGCACAACCTGCAAACTGAATTGCAATTACTAAAACTATAATTCTTTTTATCATTTTCTATAATTTATATTCACTATTAATTGGAAACGTTTTTTACAAAAAAGTCACTATTGTTTAAATGTATCAGTTTTTTTTATCATATCCATAAGGACAGTGTCTGCATCCACTTTTACAGCAATAACCTCTTTTTCTATGAAATTTCTCAGTAAAAACTTTGTAGCCTTCAGGTGTTAAATAAAAGTCGTCATCTTCTAACTCTATTCTTGATTTAAACATTTAGCAAAAATAGAAGTTTAAAAGTGATTATTATATAGAATTTAAAGTATCTTTTTTTCGAAACTTATTCCATATTTTTTCAAAGCTAAAAGTATAATTTGATTTAAAATTTAAAACACCAAAAATTGATCATTATTATTTGAAATTTTTTACTCGTTTTAAATTCATCGCTTTTATCATCCAATTTGGTAATGGCTTCTTTGGGTTTCTGTTTCTTAGGTTGATGTTTATGCCCAACTTTTTTATCAAAGGGACTTTATTTGTTTCAATAAATTCTATTAGAGTTCCATCAAAATCTTCTATGTAACCCCAATGTCCATTTGCATCTCCCATATCAAAAGATTCGCCACTAATTACTTGAAAAGGTACTTTAATTGCTGAACATTCTTTAGATAATTGCTGAATATTCTTGATATCAAAACATAAATGAATATACCCCAAATCTCCCCAAAACCTGTTTTCGAAAATTTTATTAGGAGCGTTTTCTATTGCTTGAATTAATTCAATTTGACTCTCGCCAAACAAATTAGCAAAACCTCCAGTTCTTTTTTTGGAATGTGCTAATAAGATTCTTCTAAATTTTTTATTCCCATTATTTAGAGAAGTTAAATCTTCAAAAAAATTAGTTTTATCATAAATAACAGTGTCATATCCTAAAACTTTAGCATATAAATCCAAAGATTCATCAATATTAGAAACACCAATTACAGCAGAAAAAACACCTCCAAAATCGTTTTTTTTATCAGCATAAAAAGAAGAAAATTCTTTAACTTTTAAAATATTATCAAAAGGATCTTTTAAATAAAATGATTTTTTATCATCTGGGTCTACTACAATTTCTGATAATATATTTTCATTTGCTCCTTTTAAACGATTAAAAGTAGCTAATATATTTTTTGTCTTTATTACAGGAAAATGGATTCCTAAATCGCCAATTCTAAACTCATTTTTAGGTTTTGAGGGTTTCCTATTGGTATATTGCCAAATTTCATAACCTCCTCCACCTTGCATATTCAAAGCTAATAAAGCTCTTTTTTTTCTAGCTTTATCGCCCATATATTTTGCCATATATGTAGCTTCATTACTATCATCAAAGATTAAAGCATCTGCTCCTAAAGTTTTGGCATACCATTTAAAAGTTTCGTCTGCATTTTCAACTCCAATACCAATTTGTTGAATGCCATAAATTAATTTTTCAGTCATAAATAAATGGCTAATTTTTGCGTTTTAACTCACTTCTTCTCATAGGCATTCCATCAATAATGGTAAATAATTTTTCAAGTGATAAAACTTTATTTTGTTCTAATTTTACACCACCATCTAAACCCAACAATAGTACTTTGAAACTATCATTAATATTTACGTATTTTCTGTGCAAAGAGTTTGAAGAAGTCCAAACTTCGTTAAAATCCACCCTAAAATCATTTTTTGTAAACTGATAAACACCTAATTTTCTTTCTACTAATCCTTCCTTTTCTTTTGATAAAACTTTTATTTGATCTTTAAAATCATCTGCATTTTTATCATCCGTAAAAATTAATAACACCCTATGTTTCCATTGATGTTTTTCTATATTTTGACCAATAAAAACCATACTTTTAAAAATGACCAAGAATAATAAAAGATTTTTCATTGATTATTTTAAAACAGAAAACTCGATACTAGAATCTGTAAAAACAGTGTGCGTTTGTGTTTTAAAATCTGCTTCATCTGCTTTGTAAATATTATCTACATAGGTTTGTGGATTCAAGTCAATTAATGGAAACCATGTACTTTGCACTTGAACTTGTAGTTTATGTCCTTTTTTGAATGTATGAAAAACGTCTTGTAATTTTATATTTACATCGGTTTTTTTATTAGCGATAAAAGGCTCTGGAAACTCAAAACTATTTCTAAAACGTCCACGTAAAACTTCACTTCTTACCATTAAATGATAATTGCTCATTTTTAAATGGTCTTGCAAACCTTCATTATTTTCCTCCATATCAGAAGGATGAACGTCAATTACTTTTACAATCCAATCTGCTGCAGTTCCTGTAGTTGCTACTTTTAGTTTTGCTAAAATATCGCCAGCTAACGTATAATCTTCCGTTAAAACATCAGTTTCAAAAACCAAAACATCAGGTCTTCTTGCTGCAAAACGCTGATCATCTGTCATATATTTTCTTGGTGTAAAAACCGTTTTTATATCTTCAGAATATGGAACAGGACGTTTTATATCACTTATAAAACTAATTTTTTCTGTTGATTTTTTATCCGAAGTTAACGTTTGATTCTCTGACAAAAACCAATCTTGTTTTACCACATTTTTTGGTGGCCAAGCATCGTAACTTTTCCATTCTTTTTTACCTGAATCAAAAACATAGGCTTCTGGTAAACCTGAATTTTTATCACCTTTTCCTTTTAAGAAATGATTAAAAAACTTTGTCTCAATTTCCGATTGAAATTTTAATGAAATAGAATCTCCAAAATAGTAATTACCAACTGTATTTTTAACTGTATTTCTTGACCATTTTCCATGATCCCAAGGTCCAAAAACTAAGGTGTTGTAATTCTCTTTTCCGTTTTTTTCGATTCCTTTATACGTTTCTAAAGGGCCATATAAATCTTCTGCATCAAACCAACCACCAACAATCATAGTTGCTACAGAGCTTGGTACTTTATCTAAATGCTGAATAATACCTTTGCTTTGCCAAACAGAATCGTAATTTGGATGTTCTGTAATTTCTTTCCAGAAAAAATCATCGATTTTATCTTTTGATGCTGTTGCATTTACATCTAATTTATCATATTGAAAATATTCATTTAAGTTCTTTAAAGGTCCTTTATCTAAGAAAAATTGATATTGATCTTGTGAATTCATTTTTGGAAAAGAATACCAAGCAGAATCTGTTGGAGTATCTTTATACGTCCCAAACAATGAAATTGCTCTAAAATAACTTAATAAAAAGGCTCCATTATGATGAAAATCATCAAAGAAAAAATCGCCAATACACGCTTGTGGAGAAGCCGCTTTTAATGCAGGATGCGCATCAATTGTAGAAATTGTTGCATAATGACCTGGGTATGAAATTCCCCAAGTCCCAACATTTCCATTATTATTTTCTACATTCTTAACCAACCAATCAATGGTATCATAGGTGTCTGAAACTTCATCAGATTGATTTTCGGTTTTATTAGGAATATAAGCACGCATATTATCGTAAACACCTTCACTCATCCATCTTCCACGAACATCTTGATAAACCACAATATTTCCTTCTTTCATTAAATGAATATTTGGTCCAATTTTGGTTTTCATTCCTTCTCCATAAGGAGCAGAACTGTAAGGTGTTCTTTGCATTAAAATTGGGTATTCTTGTGAAGTATCTTTTGGAGAATAGATAGTTGTGTGCAATTTTACACCATCTCTCATTATAATATCTACTTCTTTTTTGGTGTAATTATCAATGACAAAAGTATCTTTTTGATCCTTTTTTTCTTCTTGATCTTTGGATGAATTACATCCTATAAAAAGAAAAATACTAAAAATTGAAAGTAATAAATATTGTTTCATTATAAAGTTGGTTTTAAGTGCTAAAGCTACAAAACAATTGAGAGTTATTTAAGAATGAATTGTTAAAATGAATTTTGATTAGAATCTAAATTTGTGTGAAAATATCAACTAAAGTATTGTTGAAATTATTTTGGCACTTTTTTTGTTAAATAAATGTTAAAGCAAAAAACTCAACCTACCAAATCTTAAAAATTTCTTGAATACTTCAAGAAGAAAAAATCAATTTTAATAACTTAAAAATTTAGAAATTATGAGTAGAAAAAAATCACCTGAAATTAATGCAGGTTCCATGGCTGACATCGCATTTTTATTGTTAATCTTCTTTTTAGTTACAACAACGATGAATGTTGATGCTGGAATTAGCAAAAAAATTCCTGAAAAACCAATTCACGAAGCTCCATTTGACGTCAAAGAAAAAAACATTTTGGAGGTTAATATCAACTTTAATAATCAATTATTTGTTGATGGAAAAATCATCGAACTTAAAGATTTAAAACAAATCGCAATTAATTTTATTGATAATGGTGCTGGTTTTGATAGCAATCAGCAACCTTGTAATTGGTGTGAAGGAGATAGAATCGAAACGTCTTCAGATCATCCTTCAAAAGCAATCATATCCATAAAAACCGATAGAAATACTAGTTACGAAACCTACATTACGACTTTAGATAAATTGAATTCAAGTTATACCTTTTTAAGAAATAAATTGGCTATAAAAATGTACAATGTAAACTATGAGGCTTTGTTAGATACTTATAAAAAATCTAACTATACAAATGAATCTGTTGCAAAAAGTATTAAAATAATTAAAGATAAATATCCTCTTTTAATTTCTGATGCAGAAATAAATAACTGATATTGCACTCACAAATTTTATTAGTACTTTTACCTAAAATCAGTCTATTTACATGTTAGATTTTGTGCCTTTCTCTTTTTTAGATGTGCTAGATATTTTGCTAGTGGCAATATTACTTTATTACATATATAAATTATTAAAAGGTACTGTTGCCATTAACATTTTTATTGGTATTGCTCTTATATTTCTTATCTGGAAAATTACGCAAGCATTAAAAATGGAAATGTTAAGTGGCATTTTAGGATATTTACTTTCTGGAGGAGTAATTGCTTTAATCATCGTTTTTCAGCAAGAAATTCGTAAATTTTTATTGATGATTGGAACCACCAATTTTGCCAATAAAAGAAGTTTTTTTAGACAACTTAAATTTCTTAAAACAGAAATCACTTCTGATGTTGATACTGAAAAAATTGTAAGAGCTTGTGCAAATATGTCTAAAACTAAAACTGGTGCTTTATTAGTTATTGAAAGAACCAATAGTTTAGATTTTTTAATAAATACTGGAGATACAATGAATGCGCTTGTAAATGAAGTAATTTTAGAAAGTATCTTTTTCAAAAACAGTCCTTTACATGATGGAGCAACCATCATTAGAGATAATTATGTGGTTGCTACAAGAGTTGTTTTACCAATTTCTGATAGCACAAAAATACCTGCAAGATTTGGTTTAAGACACAGAGCTGCTATTGGAGTTAGCGAAAAAACAGATGCTGTTTGTTTGCTTGTTTCAGAGGAAACTGGTGAAATTTCTTATATAAAAGATGGCGAATTTGTTCTCTATACAACCTTAGATGAATTAATAGATAAACTCAAAAAAGATACCATATAAAAAAAACGCTCATTTCTGAGCGTTTTTAAATTTTCAACAAAAAATAAGATTAATCTTCTAAATCATTTTCTATTTCTTGAGCTTTTGCATCAATCTTTTCCATTGTTGCTTTAAAAGATGCTTTGGCTTCTGAACCTAAATTCTTCATATACATTTCGCTCTCATTTGCAAATTCTTTCATTTTCTGAGTAAATTCAGAATTTTTTATATTTTCTGCACCTTTATCCATTTGCGTTTTTACATACTCTGCATAACTTTTTAAATGTGCTTCAGCTTTTTCGTCATCAAATTCTGGTATTCTAATATCATCAAAAGCAGAAGCTACACTATTTTTTGCATCATTATAGCCTTCTTTAATATCATTCCCTACATCATTTAGGCCTTCTTTTGCATCCTCTAATCCATCTTCAATATCGTTACCAATCTCTGTAGTTTCTTTATCTATATCTTTTTTTGTGCTTTCTTTACATCCAGTAAATATAATAGATGCAGCCACCATAATTGTTAAAACTATTTTTTTCATAATTGTTATTTTAGTTAATTAAAAAATAAATATTTCTATTTATATACTATTTACAAAAGTAAAAGTATAAAGGTTAACTGCTTAACTCAAAAAAAAAGTTTTTTAACGCAAACAAAAGGAATAATTCTTAAAAAGTATGAAGAAAATAAATTATGAGGCTACTTCCAAACTAAACTGTTTGTCATATAAGTTCTTATAATAACCGTTTTCTTTCTCTAACAATTCTGTATGAGAACCTTCTTCAACAATTAAACCTTTGTCCATCACAATAATTTTGTCTGCCTTTTGTATGGTTGCCAATCTATGTGCAATTACAATCGATGTTCTATCTTTTGTAATGGTTTCTGTTGCATATTGAATCATTTGTTCTGCATTTGCATCTACAGAAGAAGTTGCTTCATCTAAAATTAAAATACTTGGTTTACTTACATATGCACGCAAAAACGCAATTAATTGTCTTTGCCCAGAAGATAACATAGCTCCTCTTTCTTTTACGTTATAATTGTAACCTCCAGGAAGTGTCATTATAAAATCGTGAATTCCGATTTGTTTTGCCGCTTTTTCTACATCAGCTAAAGAAATATTTTTATTTTTTAAAGTGATGTTATGTAAAATTGAATCTGAAAATAAAAATACGTCTTGCAACACAATAGCAACTTGATTTCGTAAACTTTCTAATGTATATTCATCTACAGGAATACCATCAATAGCAATTGTACCTGAATCAATTTCGTAAAAACGATTTATTAAGTTGATAATTGTAGATTTCCCTGCACCAGTTGCTCCAACAATGGCAATAGTTTGTCCAGGTTGCACGTTCAAAGAAATTCCTTTTAAAACTTCTTCGTCTTTTACGTAACTAAATCTTACATCTTTAAAACTGATGCTTCCTTGTAAGTTACCTGCTTTGATTGTACCATTTTTAGCAATACTACTATCAGTATCTATCACTTTAAAAACACGTTCGCCAGCCACAATTCCCATTTGTAATTGGTTAAATTTATCAGCAATTTGTCTTAAAGGTCTAAACAACATTTGTGCAAATTGTATAAATCCCATAATCATACCAATGGAAATTCCTGTATCTTGAATTACTTGTCCACCTCCAAACCAAACAATCAAACCAATACCTATGGATGATAATATCTCAGCTATTGGAAAGAAAATCGAGAAATACCAAATCGTTTTTATGTTTGCTTTTTTGTGTTTATCATTTATTTCTTTAAAATTCTCGTACTCAATTTTTTCACGATTAAAAAGCTGCACAATTTTCATTCCTGTAACTCTTTCTTGTACAAAACTATTTAAGTTAGAAACTTGATTTCTTACCTCTTGAAAAGTAGCTTTTATAGCAACCTGAAACAATTTTGTTGCGTAAATAAGGATTGGCAAAACAGCAAGTGTAATTAATGCCAATTTCCAATTAAGAATTAACATAACTACAGTTACAGCAAGCATTTTAAGAATATCACTTAAAATTGTAAAAACGCCATTACTAAAAAAAGCAGCAATTGTTTCAATATCAGAAACAACTCTTGTTACTAATTTACCGACAGAATTTTTATCAAAATAAGACATTTTAAATTGTAAAATATGTCTGAATATTTTCGCTCTAATATCTCTGATAATATGTTGCCCAACCCAATTTGCAAAATAAATAAAAGTGAATTGCAGCAAAACTTCCACCAATAAAATACCCAACATTAATAGGGAGTAATTTAAAAGCCCAACTTTGTCTTTCGTTAAAATATAATCATCAACTGTATTGATTAAAATATAAGGTGATAAAACTGAAAATAATGCTAAAAGTATGGTAGATGAAGATGCTATAAAAAAATATAAACGATAGCGTTTTGCAAAAGACATTAGTCTTTTAAAAATTTGCATATCGAAAGCATTTCCTGTGTTAGTTGCCAAAATTTAATATTTTATATTCGTTAAAAATAATCCTTTTGCAGGAACTGACAAACCTGCATTACCTCTGTTTTTACTCTCAATTATAGCTCTAAAGTCTTCTACAGATATTTTACCCAGACCAACATCTAACAACGTGCCAACTATGGCTCTAACCATATTTCTTAAAAATCTGTTGGCAGAAATATGAAACGTTAGTTCGTTTTCATTTTGCTCCCAAAAAGCTTCTGTAACATCGCAATTAAACGTGTAAACTTCGGTTTTAACTTTAGAGAATGTTTGAAAATCTGTATATTCTAATAATAATTTTGATGCTTGATTCATCAGATTTAAATCGGGTCTTTGTGAGTGAATTTGCCATGAAAAATCTAACAAAAACGGATTTCTGCCCAACCAAATTTTATATTCGTAACTTCTGGATGTTGCATCAAATCGAACATGCTTTTCATCATCAACCAGAAAAACATTATAGACAGCAATATCATTTGGTAAAATTGAATTCAATTTAAAAATAACATCACTTTTAAGTTCCTTTTCAATATCAAAATGCGCAAACATTTGTGAAGCATGCACACCTGCATCTGTTCTTCCTGCACCAACAACCTCTATTTTTTCTTGAAAAATTGTGCTAATTGCGTTGTTCAATTTTTCTTGTACAGACATTGCATCTGGTTGAATTTGCCAACCATGATAATTTTTTCCATTATAAGAAAGTTCTATAAAATATCTCAAGAAATTATATTTTTTGAAGTCCTCAAAATTACGGAATTTATTTAGGTTTTCTTACTTTTGAACTTCTTTGAAGCGTTAAACTTTTCTTACTGTTTTTTTAATGACAAAAATTTTACTTTTATCTGATACTCATAGTTATATTGATGACCAAATTCTAAAGTTTGTAAAACAAGCAGATGAAGTTTGGCATGCAGGAGATATTGGAGACTTACATGTTACAGATACCATAAAAAAATTAAAACCTTTACGTGCAGTTTTTGGTAATATTGATGACAAAGATGCTAGAGCAGAATTCCCTTTAGACAACAAGTTTTCTTTAGAAGATGTTTCTGTTTGGATTACGCATATTGGAGGATATCCTAATAAATATAACAAAAGGATTAAAGAAGAAATAAAAATAAATTCTCCAAAGATTTTTATTTCTGGACATTCTCATATTTTAAAAGTACAATATGATAAAAAGTTAAATTTATTGCATTTAAATCCTGGTGCAGCTGGCAATCATGGTTTTCATAAAATTAGAACTATGTTACGTTTTGAATTAGAAAAAGGAGAAATTAAAAATTTAGAAATTATAGAATTAGCTACACGTGGTTAAATGCTACTTTTTCTACAATTGGTAGTATTATTGATATTCTTGTGCCATTATTTAAGGAAGATTGTATATTAAATTCTCCTTTCATCATTTGAATTCTGGCATCTATTTGATTAATACCTAAGCCGTCTTTAATATTAATAGAATTTTTATCAAACCCAACTCCATCATCTGAAATAGTAATATATAACTTTTCGTTTTCTTGCTTTAATTCTATAAGTGCATTAGATGCATTACTATGTTTTAAAATATTATTTGCAAATTCTTGAGTTATATTATATACTTTAATTTCAAAATTCTGCTCATACCTTCTTGTATTTTTTATATTAGTATCTATATTTAAAACTGAATTTGAATATTTTTCTGCAAGTTCTTTTATAGCAAACTTAAGTCCGAATTTTAATAATACAGATGATACCAATGTATGAGACAAGTCTCTAATTTTATGAGATGCTTCTAATATTATTTCTTGAGTTTTATCAATTTCAATAGGAGTACTTCCATTGAACTGTTTTCTTGTGGCTTGTAAATGAAGATTTGCAGAAGATAATAATGCACTTACACTATCATGTAAAGTTTCTGCAATTTGTTTTCTTTCAGATTCTTTTCCATCTATGGTTGCATTTAAAATTCGGACTTGTGATTCTGATTTTAATTTTTCTATTTTTTGATTTTGAAGTAATTCTGTTTGTTTAAGTTTAAGAGCAAGATTTTTTCTTCTCAAATAAAAATATACGCTAAGAACAAGTAAAATTGTAAAGATTACCAAACCAATAAGAACAATAGTTCTAGCTTTATCTTTTTCTTTTAGTAATTTTAATTCCTCTTGTTTTTGAAATCTCTCTTTTTGTGATTCGAAATTGTATTTGAAATCTAATTCCTCAATCATTCTCCTAATTTCTTTATCTCTTAAAGTGTCTTTTAAATCGTATGATAACTCTTGATATCTGTAAGCTTCATAATCTTTTAGAATATACAAATTGTAAGCTAAATTAAGATAAAGTCTTTCTCTTATTCTTAATGCTTTGTCACTATTTTCAAATTTAATTAAATTTAAAGCTTCATTATAAGTCTTTTTTGCCTTATCAAAATCATTAACCCCTAGATATATAGAAGCTAAATTTCCAAGAGCAGCAGCTTCAGAAATTTTATTATTTAATGTCCTATGAATTGTTATTGCTTCTAAAACGTACTCTTTAGCTTTATCATATAAAGAATCTTGCATAAAAACCCCAGAAAGATTTGACAAAGCTTTGGCCCTGTAAGATATAAATTCTTTGTCTAGACTTTTTATTTCTAAAGTTTTATTATAAAAATATATTGAGGAATCCTGCTTACCTAATCTAAGATATTCATTTCCTAAATTTAGATAGGTTTTAGATAAATATAAATCTGTCGTTTGATAATATTTTGAGTCTAAATTATTATTATCTTCTTTTAAAATTTTTAAGGCTTTTTTTAGATAGCTAATTGATTTAGTATGATTATTGTTAATTTTAAAAATTTCAGAAATTAGAAAAGTTGTTTTATATTTAGTTTCTTCATTTATATTATGTTTTAAAAGTTCTAAAGCATTAATTAAACATTTTTCATCTTGCCCATCTTTAAAAAGTTTTTCTATTTTTTCATATTTTAAACTATCGCTTTCTTGAAACAATAAAAAAGAGACCTTTTTTAAAAAGGTCTCTTTTTTATTACTAAAAGTCTTATTAAAATTTAATAAAATAAAAATAAGTAAAAAAAAATTTCTAGTTTTCAAAGATTTAATTTATTATTAATAGTTTAATCTGTTATAGCGTCGTCAATAATAATAACTGGTTTTTTAATTAAAACTTCATTACCATCACTTTTAGCAGAAGTATTTGGAATATGATTTACAAAATCAATTTTTAATACTTCCCCTTCTTCTTTTTCAAATGTTCTTTCGAAAGTTGTTTCAGAATTTTTACCTTTTTCTAAATGTATTTCGTAAGTTCTTTTCTCTTCATTAAAAACAAACGTCACATCAGAATTATTTTTTATAGTAAAATCTAAGGTATAAATACCATCATCATTACTTGTTATATTATATGATTCTAAAAATGACTTGTCAGCTGATTTTTTACTTAACGTAATATCATCATCAAATACGGTAACATATTGTTTTTTATTTGTATTATTATCTATAAATCCAATTTTTAATTGATTGTTATTTATCAATAAAGTTTCATCAAGCTTTTTTGGTGTTTCTTTATCTGTCGAATATAATGAAAATTCGTTTAAGCTGCTATTTGTATTTTTAGCTACAATTGCATTATCGTACAAATCATAATCAATAGAATAAGCTCCAGTAGCATCTCTTTTTACTTTATAAGACTTTAAAAGTTTAGAGTTTAAATCGTTTGATAATAATGTTTCTTCATTAGAACAAGATGTAAAAACTAATGTAATGATTGTTGCTAAGGTTAAAAATTTAATTTTTTTCATGGAGTTAATTTTAAATTTGTTTTCTATTATTATTAATGAATTTAAAATAGGTTTTGTAATGCAAGCAATAAATTATATAAATTGGGGGATTTTTAATAATTATTGGGGGACTTTAATCGAATTGGGGGATTTATATTATTTTGTGTTTCATTGCATACATTACCAAACCTACTACATTTTTTACTTTTAATTTTCTTAATAAACTTTTTCTATATGTTTTTACTGTGCTAATTGCTAAATTAAGCGTGTCTGCAATTTCTGTTGTGTTATATTCTTTTGAAATTAACCTTAATACTTTTAACTCTCTTTCAGTCAACTCTTCTAGTAGCATATCTTCTGGCATTTCTCCATCTACTATTAATTTATGACCTGATAAAATTGTTATTAAATTTTTATGCAAATCACTACTAAAATATTGCTCTCCTCTATGAACTGCTTTTATACCTTCTATTATATGTTCGCCAGCATTGTTCTTTGTAATATATCCCTTGCAACCAAGGCTTAACATTTCTTGAACAATTTTAACATCATCATAACTAGATAAAATAATAACTTTTTGTTTGATATTTCTTTCCTTGAAATATGTTAAAACTTCGATTCCATCTAAAACAGGCATTGTAATATCTAATATTAAAACATCTGCTTTGTTATCTTTATTATTAACCCAATCAATTACTTCTTTACCAGTTAAAGAGTATCCTATTGTTTCAATATCTTCGTCAGTATTTATAACAGCTATGATTCCTTCTATTAAAATCTTGTGATCATCAGCTACATGAACGTATATCTTTTCTTTCATTATTACATTACAAATTTAAAGTACTTATTAACTTTACACAATCCCCCTAAAGGGGGTATTTTCACCTCCCCCTAAAGGGGGAGACGTCTCCCCCTTTAGGGGGAGGCCAAAATCATAACAAACTAATTATCAATATATTAAAAAATTTTATATTTTACCTTTTTTTTTCGTTTAAAAATCAATAAATATAAATTCTGCCTAAAATGCAAAAAACCGAGAAAATTTCTCGGTTTTTTTTCGCACTAAATATACTACTATTAGTTTTATCGTAATCTGTCTACAGATTTTATAAGATCTTCATCCTTTTTAATAGCTTTATTTGCCAAAACAACAAGCAAAATAGCCAAAATTGGTAAGAACATCCCAATACCTTTCTCAGAAACTGTCGTTTCTCCAGATAAATTTAGAGACAAATAAATCAACAAACCTAGTAAAAAAAGATTTATCATAATTATAATACGTCCAATAACAAATTGTAACTTTCTATTTTTAAATAAAAAAATCGTTACTAATGATAAAATTGCGGACATAATGAACATAAAAGGAATTACTTTTAAAGTAAAAACCTCTCTTGAAAACAAATCTACAACAAATATTTTTTCTTTAATTGTATTCCATAAATTAAATACGAAAATTAAACCTCCAGAAACAATGGAAGCTAAAAGTAAATATATTGTTTGTACTCTTTGAATCATATAAAAATATTATGCCACAAAAATAGAATTTCTTTTTTAAAAAAAGAAAACTTAAAAGTAAAAAAAAAAGTATATATTTGTGGAACAGTACCCACACAAAATATTGTATAGCACTATATACAATAAATTAAAAAATCAAATAAACAATTTTTTTAATATCTTATTTTAAGATTTATCATAACTTAACAACTATATAAATGTTCGAAATTTCTGAACTGAAAGCAAAAACTCTTGCTGACCTGCAAGTAATTGCAAAATCTATTGGACTTACTAAGACTAGCCAATTAAAAAAATTAGATTTAGTATATCAAATTTTAGATAGACAAGCAGCTAACCCTTCTTCTACAAAACAAGATACTGCTCCTACAGAAAAGACTACAACTGAAAAACCTAAAAGAAAAAGAGTTGTACAAAAGGTTAAAAACGAACCTAGTAAGGAGCCAGAAACTAAAAATGAAACTATTTCTGACGAAAATACAACACCCGTAAAAAAGCGTCCTGTAAGAAAAGTTGTAAAAAAGGTACCTAACAAAGAAGAAAGACCTCAAGTGTCACAAAATAAAACAGAAGATTCTTCTGAAAACACTAATGTTGATGCTAAAAAAAATAAACCAAGAGCTGTAAAAACGGACTCTAATGATTCTAAAGAACAGAAACCTGTTCATAAAAATCAAGCGAGAAATAATCCGCCAAGAAATCCTAATCAGCAGAAAACTAAAAACACGAATCAGCAAAATAAAACGAACAATAGTAGAAGTAATGGAAACAAATCTAGTAATAGATATAGAGATCCAGATTTTGAATTTGATGGTATTATAGAAAGTGAAGGTGTTTTAGAAATGATGCCTGATGGTTATGGCTTTTTACGTTCTTCTGATTATAATTATTTATCTTCTCCTGATGATATTTACGTTTCTCAATCTCAAATTAAACTATTTGGTTTAAAAACTGGTGATACTGTTAGAGGAAATGTAAGACCTCCTAAAGAAGGTGAAAAATATTTCCCATTAATTAGAGTCTCTAAAATTAATGGATTGAACCCAAATATTGTTAGAGATCGAGTTTCTTTCGAACATTTAACGCCTTTATTTCCTCAAGAAAAATTCAATTTAGCAGAAAAAGGAAGTTCTTTATCAACAAGAATTATCGATTTATTTTCTCCTATTGGAAAAGGTCAAAGAGGAATGATTGTTGCCCAGCCAAAAACGGGTAAAACAATGTTATTAAAAGATATTGCCAAAGCAATTGCACAGAATCATCCAGAAGTTTATCAAATTGTATTATTGATTGATGAACGTCCTGAAGAGGTTACAGACATGCAAAGAAGTGTTCGTGGAGAAGTTGTTGCTTCTACTTTTGATGAGCCTGCAGATAAACACGTTCGTGTTGCAAACATTGTATTAGAAAAAGCAAAACGTTTGGTAGAATGTGGCCATGATGTGGTAATTCTTTTAGATTCTATAACACGTTTGGCAAGAGCTTATAATACTGTTGCTCCAGCATCTGGAAAAATACTTTCTGGTGGTATAGATGCCAATGCTTTACACAAACCAAAACGTTTTTTTGGAGCTGCTAGAAATATAGAAAATGGTGGTTCTTTAACCATTATTGCAACTGCTCTTACAGAAACTGGTTCTAAAATGGACGAAGTTATCTTTGAAGAATTTAAAGGTACAGGAAACATGGAACTACAGTTAGATAGAAATATTTCTAATAGACGTATTTATCCTGCTATCGATTTAATTAAATCTTCTACAAGAAGAGATGATTTATTATTAGATGAAAAAACTGTGCAAAGAATGTGGATTTTAAGAAAATATCTTGCAGATATGAATCCTATTGAAGCAATGGAATTTATCAATGATAAAATAAAGTTTTCTAAAAATAATGATGAGTTTTTAATTTCTATGAGAGGATAATAATTTCATAAATTAGACATAATTAATATACAAAGCCTTTTTGATTTCTCAAAAAGGCTTTATTTATTGCATTTTTATCCAACAAAAATAAAGGTTAATTTATTATTGAATAAAAAATATACTTTCATTCAATAAAAATAGGACTCAATTTTTAAAAAGGTAACTTAATTTATTCCTTGAAAAGTTATTAGTTTTTATTGTAACATATTTACTATAATAGTTAGCTTATTTATTGTTAACAAAATTACGTCTTAACAAATACTTTGTACTCTTTGAAAAACATCAACTTATATACAAGTATCTTACAATAAGTTGAATCAATAGATGTCATAAACTTTAAGCTAGTTATAAATTTTATAATAATCTTTTTTTCTATTTTTTTTGATTTATCACCATACATTCAAAAATAATAAGCAAGAAAAAATCCGTTCAAAAAATGAACGGATTTTATAAATTTTAAGAAGTTAAAAGCGATTAATTTGTGTACATTAATGCTCTGTTATCTTCTATTTCTGATGAATTTTTAATTGCCTCATACATTTTAAAAGTAGAGCTTTTTCTACTTTCTGCAATTCTCTTTCTATTTGCATCATAGTTTGGCAAAGCTGTTGGTATTTCTTTATTAGTTACTTTAAAAGCATAAACTCCTCTGCTTCCTTCAACTGAATTGTATAATTTATTTATTTCTGCATTATACATAGCACCAACTACTTTAGGCTCTACTCCAACTCCTGAAAGTGTTGGGCTTTTTAAAGTTACATTGCTTGCAGTTCTAATACTTGTATTATTAGCTTTTGCAATAGCTTCTAAGTCAGATCCATTTAATTTATCTTTAAGCATTGCAGCTTTCTTTTCATTTGTTAAAATAGGTCTTACAGTACTTGTAGCTTTTTCTACAGACATTAAACCTTTTTCTTCTGAACCTGTAACAAATGCTACAACATAACTACCTTCTAAATCGAAACGTTTAAAATCGTTTACATTTGTATCGCTGCTAAATGCCCAGCTAACAATTTGTCTTTGATTTCCAATACCAGGAACGTTTTCGTCTAAAGATTTTAAACCTATTGCTGGTTTTGGTGTGTAGTTTTTTTCTGCAGCAACATCATAGAATTTATTTTCTTTAGATACTGCTAAAGCAAATTCTTCTGCTGTTCTAAACATTTCATTTTCTGTAGCTTCAGAAGGAACAATTGTAGAAGTATAGGTTGCTAATTTTAAAACTTTTTGATTGTTCTTTTGATTATCAATCTTAATGATATGATATCCAAATGGAGTTTTTACAACACCAATATCTCCTTTTTTTCCAGTAAAAGCATAATCTCTAAAAGCAGGAGTCATTCTACTATAATTAAACCAATCTAAATCTCCTTCTTTTGCTCCAGATCCTAAATCTGATGAAAATTCTTTAGCTAATTGACCAAATTTATTAGCACTTCTTTTTACAACATTTAATAAGCTATCTGCTAACTTCTTTGCTTCTTCTTCTGTTCTAGTAACATCTGGTGCAACTCTTTGAGAACCAGCAAAAGGAATTAATATATGACTTGCTCTTACAGAATCTGGCATTTGTGAAACTTCTAAAACTTTAGAAATTTTAAAAGCATTTTTATCTTTATAAGGCCCAACTACATCTCCTTTATTTCCTTCAAATAATTGATTTGCAATTTCCTGGTTAACAGAACTTTTAAATTGAAAATTAGGATTTAAGCTTGAGTCTGAATTATTTTCTGATAAAAATACAGCATCGTCTTTTGTAGCTTTAAAATCTTCAATTAAACCAGAAAGATTATTTTTTATTGCTTGTTCATCTTCTGCTGATGGAGTAATATTAAATTGAACGTAAGAAATATCTCTTGAAGCTTCAACTTTAAATTGTTCTGAATTATTTTTGATATATGCCTCTACTTCAGATTTTTTAATCTTCACTAAGCTATCTGCAATAGATGTGTAAGGAACATATACAAATTGTGCATTTAACTTTACGTTATCAATCATATAAGCTGCTTCACCTTCCTTTAAAGAAGCTCCAAGCCCTGCAGTTACTAAATTATTGTATGTATTTCTTTCTGCATTATCTCTAATTTGGTTCATGTAAGCAGACCACTGAGACCATAATTGTGTTTTGTTTTCTTTTTCTGTAGCTAAAAATTGTTTGAATTTAGCTTCATCAAATAAACCAGCTTCATTTTGGTATTCTGGACTGTTTTGTACAAATTGTGAATTTACAACTTCGTTCCAAATATCTGCCTCGCCAATTGTGATACCAGCTTCTTCTAATTGGTTTTTGTATATTTTTTTTCTTACAATATTATCCCAAACTGTTTTTGCAGCTTGCATTTCAGATATTCTTCCTCCAGATTGTTGTTTGTAAGCTTCTAATTCGTTTGCAAATTCTTGTCTAGAAATAGCTTCGCCATTGATTTCACCAATTTCATTTACCTTGCTAGAATCGAAAAAATCACCAAGTGTTGATGGATCTAATACAAACGCAAAAAGTGCTAATCCAATAATTATAATTAAGAACATTGAACGTTCTCTAATTTTTGATAAAACTGCCATACTAATTTTAATTTAATTTCAGTTGGCGAATATACGGTTTTTGGTTTTAATATTGCAACCCATTTTTTACTTATTAGAAGCGAGTTAGGTACATTTTTTTCAGCTAAAAAAAAAGAAGTGTTATTTAGTCTGTTTGGTTGGATATTTTAAGAGATACTTCATCTATTTTTGCTCCACTCATCTTCAAAATTTTGATTTCAAAAGTCTCTAAATCTATCAATTCTTTTTCTTCAGGAATATTTTCTGTGTGCTCTATAATAAAGCCTCCTAAAGTTTCGTAAGCTTCTGATTTTGGAATATTTAAATCGTATTCTTCATTTAAATAATCGATTTCTAATCTTGCAGAGAAATTAAATTTCGATTCACTAATTTTTTCCTCTAAAAACTCTTGAGAATCATGCTCATCTTCTATTTCTCCAAACAATTCTTCTACAATATCTTCTACTGTAATCATGCCAGAAGTTCCTCCATATTCATCGATTACAACTGCTACGCTTTTACGTTTTTTCATTAATGAATTTAGGATATCATTAATCATCATAGACTCTGGCACAAATTCTAAAGGCAATAAAATAGATTTTATAGTTTTTGGTTTTTTAAACAATTCGAAAGCATTTACATACCCAACAACATCATCTAAAGAAGTTTTATAAACCAAAATTTTTGATAAACCCGTATTTATAAAAGTGTTTTTTAAATTGGTAACTGTTTCATGGATTTCAACAGAAACAATTTCTGTTCTAGGTACCATAACTTCTCTTGCTTTAACGTTTTGAAATTCTAAAGCGTTTTGAAAAATTTGGATTTCAGAATCCATTTCATCATCATCATTACCTGAATCTAACTGTTCATTAATATAAATACCTAATTCCTCTTTACTAAACTCCGTTTGTTGTTCATCTGCATTCGTTTTAAAAAATACACGCAGAAAAAAATCGGAAATTAAGGTAATAAATTCAGAGAAAAAATGAAATATATAATAGAAGATATAAGCAGGAACAGCAAATATTTTTAAAACTTCGTTTGCGTAGATTCTAAAAATTGCTTTTGGCAAAAACTCTGCTGTTATCAATATTATAATTGTAGAAATTATGGTTTGTATTAACAATACAGAAAAGTCATTAAAGGTTTCAATTGGCAAAAACCTAATGAGCAATTCGCCCATATAATAACTATAAATTACCAAAGAAATATTATTACCAACCAACATAGTTGTAATAAATTTCGATGATTTTTGAGTAATTATTGTTAAAATTTTAGGGATAAAACCATCTCTTTTTTTTTCTAGCTCAATATGCATTTTATTGGCAGAAACAAATGCAATTTCCATACCTGAAAAAAACGCAGATAGCAAAATTGATATGATAACAATAATGAGTTCAACCTCCATTATATATTAGTTATTGCTTTTTTTGATTGTTTTGATTATTTCTTTTTTCAACTTTTTTTCTAAAATGTCTTTTAAAGAAAAATACTAATGTAATTAAAACTCCGAAAATTAAGAAGAAATAGGCCCTATTTCTATCTACGTTCCATTGCACATAAGTTTCTACTAAACAAATAAAAGCTATCATTAAATATCCGTATTGAAAAAATTTCCAAATTCTATTCATAATTTAATCTTCTTTAGTTTCTAATTTTCCTGTTGTTTTTTTTGCAAGATGTTTCGATAAATCATCTTTAGACTCAAAACCAATACCAAAAATAGTATCATTTTCTTTGGTTAACTTAAATGCTTTTTCTGACACAAAGTATTTTGTTTTTTCGTCCCAAAATAATTGTTCTGTTTCTAATCTAGATTTATCTGTATGATTGATAACAATAACATTTCCTTTAATTTCTGATATAGATGTTTTTGCATATGATAGTGCATAATTACCAGTAATCGTAATGGAATCTCTTCCTTTATTCTCAAAATTGATAATCTTTATTCCTAGAGGAAACTCATTATAAGGATGCTGTTCTCTATTACTAAAGTCTAACATTTTAGGTGTTATCAATTTAGAAGTAATTCTACCAGAATCTTTATATACATGATACGCATCTGTAGAAGTACCAACTGGTAAATTTTTATCAGCCAAAAAATCTCTTGCCTTTTGAGTATTATTTGTACATGCAAAAAGCATTGCTGTTACAAATAGAACAGCAATGCTTTTTGTTATAATAGAATATGTTTTTTTATAATTAATCACTAGATGCTATAGTTACAGTTTCTCCTATCCAACATTTAATTGTATAAGATTGTCCAATTGTTTTACTTGCTGTAAAAATAACCTTTTTAGTTGGTAAACTTCCTTTATAAGACGCAATATATCTAGAAGCTAAAGAATAAATACTTGGATCTACAGAAGCTGCTTTTTGTGCTTGTCTTAATGCAGCTGCATATACCATTCTTTTTTCAAATTCATCATCTCCACAATTATTTGCACTAGATGCATATAATCTACCAATTAATAAATAAGCTTTTCCTGAATTAGGATTAAATTTTAAAGCTTCTCTTGCTAAGCTTCTAGCACTAGATAATTGACCTCTAGATTGTGCAGCTTGTGCAAACTTTAATTTATAATTTGCTTTTTTAAGAGGGTCTGTTTCTAAATCAAAAGACTTTTGTCTCATTTCTGTTGCCCCTTTAGAATCGCCATTATTTTCTAAAACATTTGCTAAAAAAGAATATGCTTCTGGAGATGGAGATGCTTCTGCATATGCTTTCGCTAATTCTGCATATAAAGGATCATCTTGACATTCTTTATAAAACATTCTAGAAACAGCTCTTTTTAACCAACTTACATTACCTCTATTCTCCTCAAAATCTCTTCTATATAAAGGAACTAAACGTTCACAAGTCGCTAAATCAGAAATCATTCTATCCAAACCACCTTCAATTTGCCCTAAAGCTTTAGAGTTTATTGTGTAAGCTTTTAAATTCGATTTTTCTCTACTATCTAAAACTCTTGTAGAATCTGATAATTCCAAAATTTTCTTTGCATACCCATCTAATTTTTCTCCAACAGACTCTACAACATCATCATACGTATCAAATACTAATTGAGGATTTGTATCTTTATTTCTATCAGTTACTCCTTGAAAGTAAATATATAAGTTTTTTACACCCATTCTTGTTGGATCTAACTTATAGGCTTTATCTAAAAGACCAAAAACCTCATCATCTGTTCCTAATTTGTTTTCTAACAAATACTCAGCATAATCACTATGAACCTTTGCAGGGTCTACATCAGGAAAATATTGTAGTCTTTGTTCAAAAACTCTTTTTACTAAAGCAGGATCTTTTTTAAATTTTTCTGCCATCGTTGATCCTAATTTGTAAATATTTACAGATAAATCTTGACAATTATCCATTAAATAAATCCAATTTGGATAGGCATCATCATACTTTTTAGATTGATAATCCCCTTTAAATAAATTATATTTAATTTGGCATTCCCTGTTAGCATCATCTTGTGCATTGGTCTTTGCAGATACAAAAAATATAGTAGCTGCTAATAAAAACGTTATTTTCTTCATTTTGATAGTTTATGTTAATCTATTTTTCTTTTTACGAACCAATTTGTATCTGTCAAAGATAAACTTAATCTAAAATTAAAATAATTTTCTTGAATCAAGTTATTTTCTATGGTTCCTCTTTTACCAAATTCAAATCCCATATTTACTGTGGACAATCTCTTTAGTGGTAAACCTAAACCAAAAGATATGCCAAAGTCATTTATTTCTGTAAAATTCGAGGTATTTCCTGATCCGTCAACCAATAAACCTGTGTTTTCATAACGCACACCAGCTCTATAAGTTATTCTTTCCCAGTAACTTGATATAGAATTAATTTTAGGCAAATAAAAACCTCCTAAAGATATTCTATTTGAATTTCCATACCTATAAGCACCAGTTGTATTTGCTAATAAATCAGTAGAACCTATGGCATTTTGACTTTCATATTCAACACCTGCATACCATTTGTCGAATTTACCAAGACCAACTCCAAAGTTAGTTTTTAATGGCAAATTAAATTCACCATCAATTAAAGTAGATGAAATAGTATCTCTAGGATTTTCTGAGCCAGCGCTTGTATATCTAAAAGAGTATAAATAATCATTACCTTCTACATTTAGACTATTGCCAAGTTTTGCAGTTGCACCAGCAGTAAGCATCAATTTGTTTTTTAATTCTTTTTGATATTGTGCTCCAAACTTTACAGAAGTTCCTCTTAAATTAATAACCTCATTATATTTTGTAGCTAAAGAAACATTAGCTCTTTGGTTTATGATACTATTTTCTATATCTCCAAAACTAAAATCGGCTTCCACACCTAAAGACAACCCTTTATAT
Source organism: Polaribacter vadi (assembly GCF_001761365.1). Classification (NCBI taxonomy): domain Bacteria; kingdom Pseudomonadati; phylum Bacteroidota; class Flavobacteriia; order Flavobacteriales; family Flavobacteriaceae; genus Polaribacter; species Polaribacter vadi. The sequence continues at coordinate 1,440,227 of NZ_CP017477.1, forward strand.
ACTTTAATTCCAAAACTTCCATAAAACCTATTTACACCTCCATTACCAGTGTAAGCAGAAGCTTCTGTAATTTCATCATTAACTGTAACTGTGTTAGATAAAGAATAACCAACAGCAGAAACTGGCTGCAAACCAAAAGAAAGACCTGCATTTTTACCAACTGGAAACGCTAAAGCTATATAAGATAAACTTGTGGAAACACTATTTTGTTCTGTAGTTCCGCTTTTAACTGTTAAATCGCTATTTAATAAACCAAAAGCATATGTTGTATACCTTAAATCTGCAAATGCTGCAGGGTTTGTAAAATTTAAATATTTGTAATGGTTAAATGCTACTCCTATACCACCCATTGAGTTCTGCTCAACAGTTCTAGGACTAAATTGATCTCCAATTCCAAAATAAGAATAAGGAGAAGAACTGGTTCTTTGTGCTATAAAATTTACAGAATTTAATAGTAAAATAATTACTACGATACTTCTAATCATTTGCTTTTGTTAAAAATCAATATTTCATTTAATCCTTCTAGGAGAAAATTTTGATTGGCAAATATGCTACTTTTTAATTGTTTTGACAAGAAATTTGTATCACCACCTGTTAAAACAACTGTTAAATCTAAATATTTTTTTTCGTATTGATTTATAACACCCTCAATTTCTTGAATTACACCATTTACAACTCCAGAGTTTATGCTTTCTTTTGTACTATTCCCAACAAAGTTTTCGGGTTTATTTATAGGAAGTAGAGGAAGTTTAGATGTAAATTTATGAAGTGACTTGTACCTCATTTCTACTCCAGGCGAAATTGCGCCTCCTAAATATTCACCATTCTTAGTCAAAAAATCAAAAGTTATGCAAGTTCCTGCATCAATAATTAAGACATTTTTCTTCGGATATTTTATAAAAGCGCCAAAAACCAGCGCAATTCTATCGACACCTAACGTAGTTGGAGTTGCATATAAATTTTTAAAAGGGATTTCAAGATTCGACGAAACAAACATAATTTCGACGAAACTTTGTAGTTTTTCAATCTTCTTTGCTGACAAAAGCGCCACACTTGATGCAATTGCAGCTGTAATATTATACTTTTTAATTATTTTTTTTATTTCTGATACAATTTTTATTTTATCAAAAACTACGAAATCAACAATTGTATCCTCCTCAAAAACAGCAACTTTTACTCTTGTATTGCCAACATCTATAATTAAATTCATTTTCTTTTTTTAGGAAATTCAAAAATACAATCAAATTTTTATTAATTTTATTTAGGAGATATCAAAAAACATATTATATTTGCATCCGCTAACGGTAATATTAATGGTACCTTAGCTCAGTTGGTAGAGCAAAGGACTGAAAATCCTTGTGTCCCTGGTTCGATTCCTGGAGGTACCACTTAAAAACCCTGTAAACTCAATGTTTATAGGGTTTTTTATTTTTAGGGCGCTAAATAGGGTGCTATAAAAATTAAATTGACTTTCTTTAACTCCCATTATAAATATTTCAAAATTAATTTTTATTATTATACTTAATATTCCTCTCTATCAGTTGAATACTTCAAGCAATATAAGGCTATCTAAAAATAAATCACGATGAAATAAAAATTATTTCAATTGAAAAGAAACAAAAACCGCCACAATTTAATGCAGCGGTTTACAATGTTTATTTAAATTCTATTATTAAGCCACTGTACCAGAGCCTAAATAAACACTATTTGACACAATCTTACTATCTAAAGAAATAAATGCCATAAATAGCTGAACATTGTCTCCTGTGTATGAAGTTGGTAAAATTAATGTTTGAGTAGTTGCACTTCTTTGTGCTCCATCTAATAAAGAAATTGATTCTTTTTTTGATGGGTTATATGCTATTATCATAGACCTATCTGTTGCACTTGCATTTCCATCTGTTGAGTTATCATCCCAATTAAAAGCAACTTCATTAGCAGTTGACAAATCAACACTTGCATTTAAAGGTGATGACAAATTACCTCTACTTAATAATGCTGTAGAGTAGTCTACATTAAAATTAGGAAAAGTTCCTATAATTCCATTTTTTAAGACGTAAGACATTGCTGCATTAAATTCTGTTTTCTTAATTGCATAAGATTTGTAACCAACTTTAATGAAGTCTTTATTTGCCTGTAAGTATTCTAATGTAATTGTAAACTTGTTTCTTTGACTAACTTGACCTTCTGTTTTTGGATTGGCTACACTAGAAGGTTTGATTCTTAAATAATCAATGCCTTTCCAACTTCCACCAATAACGTTTCCAACTTTACCAGATAATCCTCCTAAAATTCCTTGAGATATTTTTCCCATTACTATATTTATTTAAAATTAATACTTGTTTGGACTTGGTACGGGTTTAATATGGCTTTAACATGTGCGCATAATACATAATTCTTCCCTTCAAAATTATTTTTAAACTTGTTTTACCCTTGATTAACTTGTTTTACACGTTTTTTCTTAACGAAATGAGGCAAACAAAGAATTTTGATAAAGAAAATAAATGAATTTAGCAGAATTTTTGTGCAGATGAATGAGATAAGGGAAAATGTGTTATATCGTTTTTAAAGATTGATAAACAGAGGCTGGGTTTGAGCGTGGAGTTTATCAATCTTTAAAAATGTTAGCCTAATGGCGATTGAATGATTTAGAGTAAGTTATTAGGTAGTACAAAAAATCTACATAATACTACAAAAATCGACGATATTAATACAACACATTTGAAAAATAATTAAAGTACGTAGTGCGCTGGCAGAAGCGAGGATAAGGGTAAAGACTTTTTATTTGTGCTAACTTATTCTATTAGGTTTTATTAAAAGTGGATGCCTACTATTTGTAATTTTAAGCGATTGATTTACCTATTTAACTTTTTCTCTGATTTGTTCATAGCATTTACTTTTAGTGAAAACGGCTACTACTAATTTTCTTCATAAATAAAAAGTTTTACTCTTATTGGCTTTTTTTGATTTTATAGGTGCTTAATAAATTGTCTTTAATTTTCTACTTTTAATTATATAGTTCTTGTGCTTAATTTAAAGTTGCCAAAAGCACTTATAAAAACAATGCATTAAAGATTTAATGTTGTTTAAATATCTAAATGTTATTATTAATATCGGGTGTGAGCGTTGGATGTGCGGCTATTTTACATAATGGCGTTATAGTGCCTGGAACTTTTGTGGAAGAGCAGTATAACTGCGCATTATGTAACTTAGCTTGGGGTTGGTTTTATGGCGAAATAGTTGTTTGAGCGTTGGCAATGGCTCTTTGTTTTTATATTGTTCCTATTATAAAATAATAACTACGTTTAAATAAAAAAACAATGTGCCATTTTAGCGTTGGCTACAACTATTATGACATAAAACCAACTATGCGTTGGCTAGAGGAACAGCACAAAAGACAGCCGTTTATTGTTTTTCTCAATAAATTGGGTTTTGTGGTGTGAGGAATTAAAAATCTAAATAGCTTGTTTAATCAAATACAAAATATACTCTAAATTATCATTATTTGTTATTACTAATTCATAATCTCCATTTCCCCAATGTCCTGTATTTGATACATCTCGCATTAGGTTTTTTGGGTCTTCTAGTTTACCTTTTGGTAAATTAATAAATAGTTTTATTCCTTTCTTTAGTGTTACAATATCTGCTATGTTTTTATCCTTTTTAAATGCTATATATAGCTTTTTAGGTTCTAGCTCTATATCATCAGCTAGGTTTAAAATAGCTTCTTTATAGGTTTCGTAAAGTTCTTTTACTTTATCTGGATAATTGTCTAAATGAAATTCTTCTGTATATACTTTTATCTCTTTTGTAACTGCTTCTAATTGTGTATTGCTAGATGTAATTGGCTTGATACTTTCTGCCGATTTACTTTTCTTTATTTGGTTTACACTAATTAAATTGTTTTCATATCTTTTTACTTCCCATAACTCAATAGCTATATCTTTAAAATTCGTGGCTGTTTTTTGATTTTCGGTAAAACTTGTAGATACAAAAACTACTCTTGTTTGACTCCAATCTACATCTGTGCGTTTTAAATTTTGCTTTAATGTTTCGTTATACTCAACTATAAAATCTGCTTTATTCTCAAGCATTAAACTTAAATATGTAAATCCTTGATCTACTACACTTATATTTCTACTACGTTTATATTCAATAATAATAAAAGCATTTGATTGTGTGTCGTAAGCTAAAGTATCTATACGTTTATTTTTAATAGAGAACTCAGATTTCACTAATTGCAAATCCATTAACTCCTTTAAATTATTTTCAAAAAGCGATTGTATTTCTCTTTCTAATTTAAATGGTTTCTCTTTTAAAACACTAATAGACTCTTTTGATTTTAAGTTATATAAATGCATTGTATGAATTGTTCTTTAACTATAATCCTTTTGTGGTTCTGCTGCTTGGTTAATATGTGCTTCTGCTTCCGCAACTGTTACTTGACCATTTATCAACATAGGCAATAACCAATCTCTTAATTCTTCTAATTTTCGTGAAATCTTTTCATTACTAACTATTTTATCTATTAAAGGATTTGTCACTTTATTAAAATCTTCTAAAACCACAGAGTTAGGGAATGAATTGTATGCTTTCACAGCATCAATAGGACTTAGGTTTTTTTGAGAGCTACCCGTAGATATTTTTATTAATCTTAACCTTTGTTCTCTCCTTTTAAAAAGCAAATAGAAGTAAGAATGATATTTTTCATCGCAACTAAACTTACCAACCCTTTGATTTAATAGAGTATTTTCCTCTGAAACTAAACAAGTTCTACCTACATTACCTGTTAGAGATATTAAAATATCACCACAATGTAGCTCACAAGTAGATGGTAAACCAATTGGTTTGTCATCAATATAACTTACAGTATTTGTATCAAACTTAGAATCTTGTACATTTTTAATTGTAATAATTTTAAATTTGCCTTTTTCTAAATAGGAATCAGAATCAAAAGAGTAACCAGAATCAATACTAAGATAATTATTCATTCGTTTTACTTCCCAACCTAAAGGAATATCAATATTTAGATCTTTATCATATTCCATTTTCCCACCTGATGATTTGTATGGCATTCCATCTTTATTTGGAAAATCATATTGAATAAACCAATAATCAAAATATGCAATAGCCAAATCTTCTAATTTATTATTTATCGCATTATTTAACTCAATTCTAGAATTAATAAGGAATAGTAAGTCTCCAATTCTTTTTTGAGTATTATAATCTGGAAGCAAAAGTTCTAAGTAAGAAAAAATTTGTTCATTTAAACTTGCTCTTAAAGTCATTAAAGCATTATTGTTCATTGTTTTTCTAAACAATTTACTCCTAAGATAAAAAGCCATAAATTTATGATATGTTATATCATTTTGATTAGGTCTTAACCTTTTTGCAAACCCACTAAACGTTGCATCTGGCATATCTTGAATAGCTACAGAACTCATACCTAATTCATCTACAGTTTCGCTTGTTCTTGTCAAGAAAATATCTCCTTCTTTAACCGAATATTTTTTTCTGTCTGCATCAGAAGAATCCATTAAGTCAGGCAACTCAGTTGGTATGAAATAATTATTAAATATTGTAGAAAATGAGATAAAAGGATAACCTTTTCCAGCTTGTTCAGGTTTTGTTGATATACCAGAACTCATTTCGTACAAATCACTAAACTTATATTTCTTTAGTTTACTCATAGCTTAGTTTTTTTAAACGAGTTTTAATTTTATTTTCCAATGATGTGCCTTCATTGAAAAGATTTTCTAAGCTGTTATTATAATCAGTTATTTTAATATTAAATTCTTCACTTGTTATATCTATGTGCTCTATTCTAACTTCAAAATATTGTCCTGCACTAAAAGAATAATTTTTTTCCTCAATATCTTTATATTTAACAACAACAGAGAGGTCATTTACAACATTTTTATTGTTAAAAACATCTATAATTTGCTGTTCTTCTGTTCCTGATAATAAAGTTTTTTGATTTTTACCTTCTTTTACCTTTGTTCCTAAATTTGAGGCGTCGATTAACACAACATCTTCAGTATTATTTTTATCTATAAAAACAATTGAAACATTTGTACCTGTAGTAGCAAAAATATTAGATGGCATACTTACTACACCTGCTAGCATTTTACTTTCTACCATTTTTTTTCTAATTTTTTTGTCTATGCCTGTTTGTGCTGTAATAAAACCTGTAGGCACAACAATAGCTGCTTTACCATTTTTGGTTAAACTGTGCATAATATGCTGTAAGAATAAACTATAGATAGCCATAGACTCTTTTTTCTTTTTAGGAATATTTGGTATACCTGCAAAAAAACGGTCGTTATTTTCTTTACTATCTAAATCGTCTCTATACTCGCTAAAATCTAATTTAAATGGTGGGTTTGATACTACATAGTCGAACTTCTGTAACTCATTATCATCATCTTTATGAAAAGGTGCTAAAATAGTGTTACCACGAACTACATTTTGAAGAGAATGTACTAAGTTGTTTAAGATTAGGTTTAATCGTAATAATTTAGATGATTTTTTTGAAACGTCTTGTGAATAAATAGTACACTTGTCCTCGCCAATTGCGTGTGCTAAATTCATTAATAATGTACCCGAACCTGCACTTGGGTCGTAACAGGTAACATCTTGAATATTATCTTCTGTTACCAGAATAGAAGCCATAATTTTAGCTACTGCGTGTGGTGTATAATACTCTGCATATGTACCACCACTATCGTTATTATAGTCTTTTATTAAGTACTCAAAAATAGTAGCATAGAAATCGTATTTCTCATTAAAAATATGCTCGAAACTAAAATCTACTAATTGGTTTATAATTGCTTTACAAAAGGCATTACGCTCTGCTGTTTCTACAATTTCACTAATGCGTTCAAATAAAGGTTCTTTAGAACCACCTGTTGTTTTTACAGAGAAAATATCATTATTCTGTATGGCAATATCCATTAAGGTATCGTCAAAGGTTTTTGCAAAATCTGGTGTGTTTTGTATATCAAACAAGTGCGAAATTAAATGCTGTGTTTGTAATACTGCTGTATCTGCATTTAGCTGTAAGGTTAGCATTTCATACTCTTCATCAGGCAATGCTTCAATAGCCTTTTGCCATTTTTCTACTTTTGCTAATGCAGGATTTAATTGTTTTACCTCATAAGCAAATTTGTCGTTTAAAAACTTATATAGAAATACTTGTGTTATGATTTTATATTCATCACCATCATTACCTAAACCATAATTAGAACAAATACCTTTAAGGCTGTCTATTAGGTTTTTTACTTCTGTTTGAAACTGTACTGTTGTTGTCATTTATATTTTTAATCTAAGCTGTACGCCCGTGAAATTCGTTAGTATATTCTTGTACTACTAAATTATTAATGAATTTAGAAGTCTCTGGATTTAATTTAATATTGTTTTGTTTTACAAATTGATTAATTACCAACTTAATCATCATTTTATCTAAATAGCCCTCATTTTGAAGTAAACGACTATTTTGTATTACCTGAAGGTCTGCTTCACTTTTAACAGATTGTAAGGCTTCAAATAATTGGCTTTCTCTTTTTGTTAAACCACCTTTTTCTACTAATCGTTTATGAATACGACAGTATTTAGGATCGTTATCATATTTAGCTTGTAGTAGTTTATTTTGTCTATTTAACTCTAATATTTTTGCGTGAATTTCTTTTAACGCTCCAATATTAGCTTTCATATCGTCTTGCGTTACTTCGTTTAATTTCTTCTTCTTAAATAAACGTTCTAATTCATCGTACAAACTTACAAATTCAGGGTCTTTTTTATCAAAATTACTTGCTAATTCTTCTCTTGTTTTACGAAGCGTATCTTTTAGTTGGTCTGCTAAGATTAGTTCTTCTTCTCCAACCTTATTAAACATAAACACTACATCTTCTAACGCTACATTTAATAGATTGGTAGTATCTATATTATTTTCTAACGCTTCCTTTTGGTTTAGTAATTGTAAGTGATTATTAGCTTCTCTATACAATACTGAAAGCTTTTTAAAATCTACTTTTTCTAATAACTCATAATGCCCAAATAAACGAATTAGATTGTACAGACTTTTAGCATTACCTAAAGCCTTTACTAAACCTAACATTTTTTTACGGTCTGATATTTGAGAAATTTGTTGTGAGAAGTTTTCAGCGTTTAAAGTATCATAATGAAATAATATCTCTTTTATATCTGCTATTTCTTCTTGAATTTCTTCTTTAGATTTAAAGATGTTAGAGTAGTGCTCCATTTCATCACCTAAAACCTCTTGTAGCTCTTCAAAATAGTCTTTATTAGTTTTATCAAACTCTGCTTTAATGTCCGCAAAATCAACTACAAAACCATATTTATAATCTTTATATGTTCTGTTTACTCTGGTTAATGTTTGTAATAGATTGTGCTTTTTAATTAAACGACCTATGTATAATTTCTTTAACCTTTTAGCATCGAAACCAGTTAATAACATATTGTACACAAAAAGAAAATCTATTTTACCATCTTTAAAATCTTCTACTTCTTGTTTACGTTCTTCTTTAATACCTATGTCGTGAAGAATTAAAGCTGCTTTTTTTACTTTATAGCTTTCTCTTTTTTTATCTCCATAAGACTCTCTTTCCTCTGCTACTTTGTTTAAAGCATAACTATTACTATATTTATTATTAAATATCTCAAATAGCATTTTAGCTTGATCTGAACTATCACACACTACCATTGCACCAACTGATGCATCGTTATTCATTAATCTAAAACTTTCAAAATCTTCAACAATGTAATCCAACATTGGTTCTGCAAATCTTGCATCTGCATAGATTTTCTTTTTAGGAACGTCACCTTGTAGTACTTTAATTTCTTTTAAGGCTTGCTCTAAAACCATTTTATAATTAGATGCTATTTCTTCTCTAATTAGTTTTAGTGTGTATCCATCTGCAATAGATGCATTGTAGTAGTACTTATGAATATAATCGCCAAACAAGGTTTTAGAGTTATATTCTGTACCCAATAAAGGTGTACCGGTTAATCCAATTTTAATAGCGTTTTTATCTGACTGCTCTAAATTAGCTAAGAAACTACCTTCAGGATTATAACTACGATGTACTTCATCTAAGAAATAAACACGTTGAATATTTATATCATAATCTTGTTCTGTTACTATTTTAGCATCATCTGAAAACTTTTGAATATTTACTACCGTAATTTCTGCGTTTCCTCTTTCATTATGTAACGCTGCTTTAGATTTTATATCTGCAACAAACTCATTTCTTGAATTAACAATATGCACCGTTAAACCTCTGCTTGTAAACTCTCTTTTAGCTTGAATTAATAAATCTAACCTATCTACTATAAAATAGAATTTTGGAATTACATGTTGTTTTTGATAATAGTCTGTTAGAAACTTAACATTGTAATACGTCAATGCTGTTTTTCCACTTCCTTGTGTATGCCATATAATACCTTTTCTTATACCCTCATTTAGTTTATTCTCTATTGCTTTGGTTGCAAATAATTGAGGATAACGCATTATATGTTTTTGTAAGCCTGAGCTTTCATTTACATAAGCTATTGCATACTGTAGCACAAAAAACAATCTATCTTTAGAGAATAAAGAAGTAGAGACTCTATTTGTTGGTGTATTGGAATCTTTATTGGTCAAAAACTCTGGCGAATGTTTAATAATAACTAAGTTGTTATCTTTTAAAACTTCGTTTTCTGTAGCATCATTTTCAGGTAACAAAAGACTATTTAAGTCGAACGTTTCTTCTTCTCTGAAATAATTAAATATTGGTTTGTGATATGATGGCGATGCATAAAATACACCTTGAACTGTATCTACATCATCACTATCGTATTCCATATTATTAGAGAATACCATTAACTGTGTAATGTTTACAAAACGTCTAAACTTTTTATTTTGGAATCTCTTGTTTATTCTATTTCGTTCTGCAATAATACCCTCTCTGTTATTAGGCTTTTTAACTTCTATAAAAACTAAAGGTAAACCATTAACTAAAAGAATTATATCTGGTCTAAACTCTTCGTCTCCGTTTTTATAAGTTAGTTCTGTAACAACATTAAATGTATTGTTTTCAAAGTTTTCAAAATCAATAATCTTATGTCCAGTTTTTTGACTTAACCTCTCATAGAACGCTTTTCCTAAATCTTCATTATCTAAAAGTAATGATACATCACTTAATAATCTTTTAGCTTCGTCTTTATCTAAATCGTGATTGATTTTCTGGATGCTATCAATAAATATATCTGTAAATATGTTTGTTTCATCATTCCAAACCGCTCCCTTTAATGATAAATATTTATACCCTAATCTCGTAAGATGTAATATTGATGGTATTTTTACTCTTGAATCTTCGTTGAATTTCATTTACTTTTTCATAATTGTTTTATATATAGCAGAACTATAAAAGTAAAAATATTAATTGATTTTTTCATCTTCTTTCGTATTTAATATACACCACCAACACTATTGTTTATTTATAATATTAAAAGAAGTAGTACTTATAGTATATATATTCACTTATAATGTTTCTAATTTTTTCCTCTTTTTAAAGTATAAATCAGAGTAAATCTTATCCGTTAGCTGTAAATAGTGTTTTCCGTTTTTAAAGATGATATTTTGATTTTCACCTCTATATTTAGCTCCTTTTTTTGCTGCATATACTTGTTCTTGAGTCAACTCGAAATACTGTTTTTGAACTTCTAATAGATTTTCTTTTGCTGCTAAATTTTTAATTCTGGATGCTTTATTTATTGATAAACCAAAAATACTCTCAATACTGTTTACAGAAATTTCTGCAAATCTTTTAACGTCACAGGAAAACGTAAAAGACTCACTGGCGCTTTCACTTTTTAGCACGTTGCTTTTACGTTTTTTAAAATGTTTCCTGCAATAAGATTTATATAACTGCGTATACAATATTGCACCTAATGCAGCTCTAATATGTGTTACATCTTTATAAGTAAAAGGTGCTGCTCTTCTTTGTGTCCAATCTCTTTCATCTCTTAAAGTATCTATAGACACTAATCTATAATATTCAAATTCTTCATCATAATACAACCAACCTAATGCTATTAATTTGTTGAAATTATTTGTTATTGTTTTACTACATTTTTTTAAAAAGAAACTTGCATATTCTTTGTCTTGATGAATCCATTGTATTTTACCTGATGGATATGACAATTTAAGGTAAACAAATAAACAAAAAGGACTTTCTTGATTATTTTGCAATACCCAATTGCACATTTCAATTGGGATATTTACCCTACTAATTCTTACTATTTTTTTTTATTAGGATTGTAATGCTCGTCAATTACTTTATGTATATCTCCCAGCTTATAATAGATTTTACCTTTTATTTGGGAATATGGTAATATTTGTTCTTCCCTCCAATTACTTGCTGTTTTTGGTGATATATTAAATAACTTTAGAATATCTGAATTATCTAACAAAACATAATTTGGGTCTTGCTTATTTTTAAATTCACTTTGCTTAATCAAATGTTCTAATCTGTCTAAAATCTTTTTTAAAGAGTCGTTAAATGGGTGTTGAAAATTGCTCATCTTATTTGTTTTTAGAGTTAATACTAATTAATGCTTGGTCTAGTTCTTCTCTTTTGTATCTGATGAGATTTCCTAATCTGTAAGGTTTCAAAACACCTTTGTTATTCCAATCTGAAAGGGTTACCAATGATACTTTTAAGATTTTAGCAACTTCTTTCCTAGTCAGATATTCTGGTTGAGTTTTGGGTTGAAAGTTCAGCACTATTTCTTTTAGTTCTGTTCTAACATCTTTTAAAATGTTTTCTCTTAATTGTTGTGGTGTGATACCGTGTACTTGTGTGATGTTGTTCTCTAACATAAAATTTGTTTTTAAATTCTCTGCTAAATAACGACATAAGTTTTGTTGCGAAAATTCGGACTTATTCGGATTTATTCGGTTGTATTATTTTGTAGCTTACTTTGGTATTCCATAACTAAACCATTCACTTTATCAATATGATTTACAGATTCAGATAATTTATCATTTCTTTCAATACCTGCAGCATATTCTTTGTTTAAGTGTGCTATATAATCTTTTAAACTAAAAGCATATTGAAAAATATATTTTTTACAAACTTCATCTTTATAAAAAGTATTTGCAATAGCTTGGAAGCCTCTTCTAATTACACTATCTTTATCAATTGTATTTAAACTTCTTAATGCAGTATCAAACCATTTTTGAGTGTCATAAGATTTAAAAACTATTTTATTATAATTTAATAATTCTTTGGTTTCGACATTACTTGTAATCTGATAGTTTACTTGTAAACCTTTTAAGTAATCTAATAATTTAATAGTTTCTGTTCTTAAACCATATAAATAAAAGTTTAGTTGTACGTACTCTATTTCAGAGAATTCGTTATATGGCATTTCTTGCCTAAAATCTTTTGTACTTAATATTTCCCTTAATTTAGAGTCTTTAACTTCTGGAAGTTTTTTTAAATCGATTTTATATTTACTAACATACTTATCTATTATTGTCGCTGATTCATTTTGAAAACCTGCATTTTCTATTTCTTCAATTGTTTTATCTAAATATAATGGTATTTTTATAGGGTTTAATTCCAATATATATTCTTGTACCTCTTCTTTAACTTTAGCTATATAAGGTAATAATATGCTGTTATAATATGCGTAGTAATTATGTTCTATTGCTAAACTGTCATATTTAGAGAGCTCATAACTAAACAATTTTGCATAGCTTATTTTCTTCTTAACTGACTTGTCTATATATTTTGTTTGCAAGGATCTAATCCTATCTAAAAAGAAAAGTATTTCGTGTTTTGCTGTATATTTATAGAAAATACTTTTTATTTTTTCTGCTTTAAAATATGATTCATAATTAGCACCGTGCAAAGGGTCGAATGGATCTCCTATTAAAGTTAAATAATGAATTAACTCTTTATTATTGATATTAAGAATATTCTCCTTATTTAAATCGTACTTCTTTACATATTCTTCTATTTTAGCGTCATCAAATTTTAAAAAAGTTGAATTTTCAAGCTTTTCAATTACTTGATTAAAGTATATCTCTAATCTCCTAACATCCAGAACTAACAGATTATGTTTTATTTCTTTTTCGAGAAGATGTATTGATTTGTGTAAATTTTGTTCTACATAATTTTTAAAAAAATTATGGTTCATTTCATTATTATCCAAACCAATATTGATATAAAAATCATTCAGTTGTTCTGTTTGTAATTCTGCCATTAATTTGCAATTTTTTATGACTGCCTAAATATAGTAGAATTTATCCTTTTACATCTAACTTAATCTATTAAACATTAAAAAAGCCACTTTTTACAATATGAGAAGCTCTTTCTTCGTCCTTGATGCGGATATATTTATAAAATTCTTTCTCTGTAGTATGACCAGAAAACAACATAATATCAAAGATATTCATACCTGCTTTATATTTATTTGTGCAAAAACTTCTTCTTGCTGTATGAGATTTAATTAGGTCGTATTTTGGAATCATTTCCGTTTTTCCTATACCTCCTTTTGTATACTCGCATTTAACTAACGTATTCCATTCAAGCATTTGCCCTACTTGTTTTATATAATCGTTTAAAATAGCTTCTGCAATCTTTCTTGGAGGTTTATTGTTATGCCTTTTAGACATAATTTCACGCATTTCTTTTGTTATAGGACATAAAACCTCCCTATGATATTTCTTATTTTTTTGCTGCTTAATTTTGAAATATTGAAATCCATCTATTTCTACAATATCATTTTCAGATAAACCATTGTAATCGCTTATTCTCTGACCTGTGTAACATCCCATTAGAAAAACATCTCTTACCAATTCTACCTCTGGATATTTAGAGAAATCTTTTTCAAACATTTCTTTTATCTCTGCATCAGTTAAATAAATTTCCGTAGTAATTTCTTTTAATACTTTAAAATCGTTGCTTTTAAACTTTTGGTTGTTTGTATAGCCTTCTGCCACTGCATAGTTTAAAAAGGTTTTTAAGTTCTTTATATGCTTACCTATAGTGTTTAAAGCATATTTTTTACTTTCCATAAACGTATTGAATTCATTATAGAAACGCATATCTATATAATCAAACATCAATTTTTTGTTGAAGTGTTTTTCATACTCTTGCAACCTCTTTTTAGTTTGCTTATAAGACCTCACAGTAATGATGGAAATATTACCCTCTTTTTGTTCAATATACTTATCTATGACATCAAAAAAGGAGAGGTTTGTGTCGATTTCTTGATTCGGAATAATCTTACCTGTAAATACATCTAATTTGTATTTTAAAAGCTCATTAGAAACGTTTTTAGTGTCGTTATCTAGATTAGAATACTCTTTATTTAAATAGCTTTCTAAATCGCTTAAAACCTCGTTAATCTTGTCTTTATCTTCAATACCAACTTTATTTTTAATGCGTTGCTTTCTGAAATCCCAATCATTAAAACAAGCTTTATAACCTGTTGAATATTTAAATCGATTTTTACCGTAACTGAAGAATAGAAATATAATACTTTGAAGATTCTTGTTTTCTTCTAACTTTGTTTTTGAAACCTTAAAAGCAAATCTAATTGTGCCTTTTGTTCTTTCAACTCCCTTACTCATAGCGTTTTATTTTTTATAAAGATACAAAAAAAAGGGTGTTAATTAGGGTGCTAATAAGAGTTTTTTGATATAAAATAGTAGATAATTTACTTACTTAAATAAAACAACAAAAACCCTGTAAATAAAGGCTTTACAAAGGTTTTAACATAAATTAAGATGTTTTAATAAAGTAATCGAAAGTACTGGAGGTACCACTTAAAACCCGAACAATTTTTGTTCGGGTTTTTTTATGCTTTAAACTATTTTAAGATCTCTTTTATAATTTTTAAATGATGATTTGTATGCATTCCTAAAAACTTTATAGTTTGCTTTTTATTTAAATGATTAAAATAAGGATGGTCAAAAAATTGATTTTCTTCTAATTCATCCATAAACTTTAAATTACTTTTTACTTCCTCTAGCTGATTTTTAATAGCAACAGTTTCGATAATTTCTGGTGGCAAAACTCTTTTAGGCGATTTGGCTTTTCCTCTAGGAAACTTCCCTAAAATAAATGTTATAAAACGTAAACTATTAAATTTTTTCTTGTAAAGTTTTGGGTCAGAATCTTTAATTGCAAATAAAACGTTATTTAAAACTTTTAAAGAATGGTCTAAATGCCAACCAACAGTAGCTTTCGAAACTTTTAAATTTTTACGATCTTTAAATTGAATCGAATCTTCTATAAATTTTAATTCTTTTTCTAACATTTCTTGATTTTATCTATAATTATTATTAAAAGTATTTTCGGTAAGTCAATCTCAAAAATATGCTATTTAAAAATAACCACTTTAAATATACTGATTTACTTTAAGATTAAATATTTCATTTGCAATAAAACGACAATCTTAAAAATTAGTTAAAAAACATCACCATTAAAACTAGTTTAGCTTTTTAATGCTGAGTAAAATACCCACATAATTGATACGCAAATAAAAGCAAACCAATCAAAATTAAATAGGTATTCGCAGCTTTATAAAAAACCTGTTTTATACGATTTAACAAAACATTATTGTTTAATAATAATTAATAAAACTTAAACAATTTGTATCTTTGTTTACATCAACCCAAAAAAAAACATGCAATTTTTCAATCAAAAAGACATTCATAATCTAGATAAAATTTATCGTATCAACCTAATTAACAGTTGCTCAGGATTTAAATCTGCCAACTTATTAGGCACAATTTCTACAAAAGGCATTACCAATGTTGCTGTTTTTAGTTCGGTTACGCATTTGGGATCTAATCCACCAACTTTAGGTTTTATTTTAAGACCCACCACAGTTCCAAGAAATACACATAAAAATCTAAAAGATGTAGGTTATTTCACCATCAATCATATTTGGGAAGAAGTTATTGAAGATGCACATCACACTTCTGCAAAATATCCAGATGATATTTCTGAATTTGATATGACCAATTTTGAAGCAGAATTTAAAGGAAATTTTAAAGCACCTTTTGTAAAAAATGCTCCAGTACAAATGAGCATGAAGTTTATTGAGGAAATTTATGTACCTTCAAACGATGTGATGTTAGTTGTTGCTCAAATACAGGAATTATATGTAAAAGATGAGTTATTACAAAATGATGGATTGATTAATTTATCGTTAGGAAACGTAGCTACCATAAATGGTTTAGATACATATGCAATTCCTAAATTCAAAAAACAATTAACGTATCAAAGACCAAAAGAGATAAAAAAATAACTATGAAAATTCTTGTTACAGGAGCCACAGGTTACATTGGCAAAAGATTAATTCCGTTATTAATTAATGATGGTCATGTAGTTGTTTGTCCTGTAAGAGATGTAAAAAGGGCTGAAAGTTATTTTAAGGAAGAGCAAAATATCATTTTGGTTGAAGCTGATTTTTTAAAAGCAGATTCTTTAAATAACATCCCGAAAGATGTTGAAGCTGCCTATTATTTAATTCATTCCATGTCTAATTCTGCAAAAGAATTTCATGTTTTAGAAGAAAGATGTGCTTTTAATTTTAAAAGATATGCAGAAAATACAACCATAAAACAAGTTATTTATTTAAGTGGAATTACCAACGACACAAAGCTTTCAAAACATTTATTATCAAGAAAAAATGTTGAAAAAGCGTTAAGTTCTAAAAGTTATGCTTTAACCACTTTTAAAGCTGGAATTATTGTAGGTTCAGGAAGTTCATCCTTTGAAATCATTAGAGATATTGTAGAAAAATTACCATTTATGATCGCTCCTAAATGGTTAAACACAAAAACCCAACCTTTAGGAGTTAGAGATGTTTTAGCCTTTTTACACAAAGCATTATCTAAGAAAGAGTTGTACAATACTTCTTATGATATTTTTGGGCCAGAAATTATGACCTACAAAGAAATGTTGTTACAATTTGCCGAATTTAGAAAACTAAAAAGAACGATTGTAACTGTGCCTGTAATGACCCCAAAACTATCTTCTTATTGGTTATATTTTGTAACTTCTACATCGTACAAACTAGCTTCTTCTTTAGTAAACTCAATGGGTGTAGAAGTTATTGGGAATAAAAGTAACATTAACCAACTATTAGATATTGAGCCAATTTCCTACAAAAAAGCATTGGAATTAGCCTTTAAGAAAATCGAACAAAATAGCATTATTTCTAGCTGGAAAGATTCTTATGTAAGCAGCAAATTACAAGGTTTTCTACACGAATTTATAAACGTACCTGAATATGGTTGCTTTAAAGATTTTAAGAAAAGAAAAGTAAAAGATAGAGAAATTGTATTGGACAGAATTTGGGCAATTGGTGGAAATACTGGCTGGTATTATGGAACTTTTTTATGGAAAATTCGTGGTTTTTTAGATCAGTTTTTTGGTGGTGCAGGTTTACGAAGAGGAAGAAGACACCCAACTGAATTAAATGTTGGTGATGCTTTAGATTTTTGGCGTGTAATTTTTGCAGATAAAGAACAAGGAAAATTATTATTATACGCAGAAATGATTATGCCTGGGGAAGCTTGGTTAGAATTTAAAATCAAAGATGGCATTTTATACCAAACAGCAACGTTTAGACCTCATGGTTTGGCTGGCAGAATGTATTGGTACTCAGTAATGCCATTTCACTGGTTCGTTTTTAATGGGATGATCAACAACATCAATAAATTAAAGTGAAAAAACAACATTTACCAGAGAAAGAATGTCTTGTCTGTAAAAGACCTTTTACTTGGCGAAAAAAGTGGGAAAAGAATTGGAACGACGTTAAATATTGTAGCGAAAAATGCAGGAGAAACAAAATAACACAGGTTTAATTTGGTTTCGTAATAATTTGCGAACTCAAGATAATAGTTCTCTAAAAAAAGCAATTGACAATCATACAAAAATAATTGCAGTCTATTTTTTTGATCCAAAAAACTTTAAAAAAGAAATCTTCGGATTTAAAAAAACTGAGAAGTTTAGAGCTAAATTTTTAATTGAAACGATTACAGATTTAAAAGAAAATTTGGCAAAACTAAATATTACACTTCTCACCTATTTTGATGCTCCAGAAAACAAAATTTCTTTTTTGGTTGATGAATTTTCTGTAAATGCCATTTACACGCAAAAAGAATGGACAACAGAAGAAGTCGAAACAAATAATTTGATAAAATCGACTTTGGATGAAAGTATAAATTTCGTCGAAGATTATGATCAATTTTTATACCATCCAGAAACGGTTTCTAAAAATTTTGAGAAGATTCCGAATGTATTTACTGGCTTTAGAAAAAAGCTAGAAAAGTATGTTGAAATTCTACCAGAAATAACCATTTCAAAAGTAGCTTCTGATAATTTAGTTGAAGATTCAACGACCATCCCAACATTACAAGAATTAGGTTTTGTTGATTTTGAAACCCATAGAAATTCTGCTTTCCCATTTAAAGGTGGAGAAACTGAAGCCTTAAAACGATTAGATCATTATTTTTTTGAAACTAAAAAAGTTGGTTTCTACAAACAAACTAGAAACGGATTAATTGGAATTGGTTATTCTACAAAATTCTCTGCTTGGTTGGCAAATGGAAGTTTATCAGCAAAAACAATCTATAATAAAATTAAAGAATATGAGCAAGAATTTGGCTCAAATCAATCTACTTATTGGGTAATTTTTGAGTTGATTTGGAGAGATTATTTCAAATATATTTCTTTAAAACACAATGCTAAAATCTTCAAAATTGGCGGGATTTTAGAAAAAAATTACGAATGGAATACCAATGAAGAAGTAGTTCAAAAATGGATTAATGGCGAAACAAAAGACGATTTTGTAAACGCAAACATGATTGAATTGAAAGAAACAGGTTGGATGAGCAATAGAGGAAGGCAAAACGTAGCTTCTTATTTTGCAAAAGAATTGTTGTTAGATTGGCGAATTGGAGCTACCTATTTTGAGTCGCTTTTACTAGATTATGATGTGCATAGCAATTATGGAAATTGGATGTATGTTGCTGGTGTTGGCAATGATCCACGAGACAGAAAATTCAACACAAAATTGCAAGCAGAACGTTATGATTCCAATCATAAATTCAGAAATATTTGGTTAGAGAAAACATTATTTTAGAATGAAAAAATTACGCTTAATTTTAGGAGATCAACTAAATAGCAACCATTCTTGGTATCATAAAGTTGATGAAAATAATATCTATTGTTTTTTTGAAATGCGTCAAGAAACCGATTACGTAAAACATCATATTCAAAAAATAGTTGGCTTTTTTGCTTCGATGCGAAATTTTGCTGATGAGTTAAAATCTAAAAATCATGCTGTTATTTATTATCAACTAAATGATAAAAGAAACACCCAAAGTTTAATCGAAAATTTATCACAACTAATCAAAGAAAACAATATTGAAAAGTTTGAATATCAATTGCCAGATGAATTTAGACTAGACAAACAATTAAAAGATTTTTGCAAAAATATCGACATTGAAACCGAAGTTTTTTCTACCGAACATTTTTATACAGAAAGAGAAGATTTAAAAACGTTTTTTAAAGGGAAGAAAACCTTTTTGATGGAAAATTTTTACAGAGATATGCGTAAAAAACATCAAATTTTAATGGTGGATGCACAACCTGAAGGTGGTAAATGGAATTTTGATGCCAGCAATCGAAAAAAATGGAAAGGCGATACGATTATTCCTCCTCAAAAAAACTTTGATAATGATGTTTCAGAAATCCTACAAGAAATTGAAAAAGCTGGAGTTAAATCCATTGGAAAAATCAATGAGAAATATTTTGAATATCCGATTTCCAGAAAACAAGCTTTAGAACAATTAGCCTATTTCTGCGAAAATTTATTGATTCATTTTGGCGATTTTCAAGATGCCATGCATACAGATAATTGGTATTTATTTCATTCAAAATTATCGTTTGCAATGAATACCAAAATGATTTCTCCTAAAGAAATTATCGATGCAACTTTACAAACTTATAGAGAGCGAAAAGATGAAATAAACATTTCTCAAGTAGAAGGTTTTATTCGACAAATTATTGGTTGGCGAGAATATATGAGAGGAATGTATTGGATGTTAATGCCTGATTATAAAAGTGAGAATTTTCTAGACAATCACAACAAACTTCCTAACTTTTTCTGGACAGGAAACACCAAAATGAATTGCCTTAAAAATGCGATTAATAATTCTTTGGATAATGGCTATGCACATCACATTCAACGTTTAATGATTACAGGGAATTTTGCCTTATTAACACAAATAAATCCTGATGAAATCGACGCTTGGTATTTAGGCATTTATGTAGATGCCATTGAATGGGTTCAGTTACCAAACACAAGAGGAATGAGCCAATTTGCTGATGGTGGAAAAATCGCCACAAAACCCTACGTTTCTAGTGGAAGTTACATTCACAAAATGAGCAATTATTGTGATGGATGCAAGTACAATAAAAAGACAAAATTAGAGGATGATTCTTGTCCTTTTAACAGCTTATATTGGAATTTCCTGGATGAGAAGCAAGAAAAATTATCCTCTAATTTTAGGATGAAAATGATGTATAGTTTGCTGAATAAAATGTCAGCATCAGATAGAAGTAAAATCAAAGAAAAAGCGAATCATATTATTCAAAATTTAGATGAATATTAACGAAGAAATAAATATTATTTGGTTAAAACGCGATTTGCGTTTGCAAGACAATGAAGCAATTTTAAACGCTTTAAATGCTGGCAAACGAACTTTATTAATCTATGTTTTTGAAAAACCGTTGTTAGAAGATGATCATTATTCAGAGCGTCATTGGGATTTTATCAAACAATCGATAGTAGACTTAAATAAAGATTTGATAAAATTTGACACCAAAATATTATGTGTAACAACTGAAGTAGTTACTGCTTTTAATCAAATTTTAAATTATTATAAAATTGATACGGTTTTTTCGCATCAAGAAACTGGCTTATTAATCACTTACCAAAGAGATAAAGATTTTAAAAGATATTGCAGAAACAACTCTATAAATTGGGTAGAAAACAATAATAATGGCGTTTTAAGAGGCTTGCTAAATAGAGACGATTGGTTCGAAAAATGGGACGACTATATGTATCAACCACTTTTTGAATATCAACTAAAAAAAGAATTTTTTTTATCAATTGAAATTATCAAAAAAATAGAAAAAGCCTTTTTTATTACAAGTTTAGAAGCTAAAAAAAATACTGTATTTCAAAAAGGAGGTTCTAAAATGGCTTGGAAATATGCCAACACTTTTTTTGAAACCCGACATAAAAACTACATGCATCACATTTCTAAACCAGCTTTAGCAAGAGAAAGTTGTAGTAGATTATCACCTTATATTGCTTGGGGAAATGTGTCAATTCGTCAAATATTTCAAGCAGCTTTAGAACATAAAACTGAGGCTAATAAAAAAGATTTAGGCGCTTTTGTTTCTCGATTACGTTGGCAAGCTCATTTTGTTCAAAAGTTCGAAATGGAGCACACTATGGAAGAAGCAAGTGTAAATAAAGGCTATCATAAATTAAAGAAAAGCATCTCTGAAACATATCAAAAAGCATGGAAACAAGGTAAAACTGGTTTCCCTTTAGTAGATGCTAGTATGCGTTGTTTGAATGAAACTGGTTATTTAAATTTTAGAATGCGAGCTATGTTAGTTTCATTTTTTACGCATATTTTATGGCAACCTTGGCAAGATGCAACACATCATTTATCGCAACAATTTTTAGATTTTGAACCAGGAATTCATTTTCCACAATTGCAAATGCAAGCCTCAGAAACTGGCACAAATACCATAAGAATTTATAGTCCTTTAAAAAATAGTATCGAACATGATGCAGATGCAAACTTTATTAAAAAATGGGTACCTGAATTAGCAAAATTAACAACTCCTTTTATTCATGAACCTTATTTAATGACCCCTTTAGATCAACAATTTGCTAATTTTGAGTTGGGAATTGATTACCCAAAACCAATTGTAGATATTAAAATTTCAAGAAAAAAAGCAAGCAATATTTTATATAAAATGCGTAAAGATCCTGAGGTTGTAATGGAAACTAGAAGAATCTTAAAAAAACACACACTTTCTGATAGAAATAAAATTTTAGAAAACGATTAAGAGCCAAATTCCCTCCAAAAATCAAGGGAATTCTCATAATTATTTGTTAATACTTTGTTTATCATTAAATAAAATAGATTAAACAAATCATAGATTTTGTATCTTTGTATTGTGATATTTAATACAACACATACAAACAAAGAAGCAAAAGCTACAATCAATGATTTAGTAGGCGATTCTTATTCATTTTTTGAATCTATAAAAATGAAAGGAGTTGGCTCTAAAAGAATGGTTATTGAAGATGTTAGTATTGGTTTTAAAAACATTTTAAATAGTGTTGCAGATATCAACTATGGAAACATCGAAATTAGAAAAAAAGGAATTTTAGTACATATTGCAAAAGGCCATAAAAATTATAGTTGGGCAATTCCTTTTTATCAGTTACACATTTATAACACAAATAGTTATAGCATTCATGCTCAAGGAAATTTTATCAGATTTAAGAACAATAAATTTTTAAAAGAAAATAAAAAATTCCTAGATCGCTTATTAGATTTAAAAATTAAGAATGAGGAAAATTATTCTTTTTATGATACCGAAAAACAAATCTAAAATGAAGCAATTAGATACAATAGCTATTGATAGAGTTATAGAAATGGCTTGGGAAGATAGAACAACTTTTGAAGCAATTCAATTTCAATTCGGCTTAAAAGAGCAAGAAGTGATTGATTTGATGAGAAAAGAAATGAAACCTAGCAGTTTTAAAATGTGGAGAGCAAGAGTGCAAGGAAGAAAAACGAAGCACGAAAAATTAAGAACTTTCGAAAAAGGAAGATTTAAATGTACTCGACAAAAATCAATCTCAAATAACTCAATATCAAAAAGATAAAAATATTATTTTTTTTGATTAAAAGAATAAAGTAAAAATTATAAAATTACAAATTATGGAACTTATAAACCACGCCTTAGAATTTGAAACTCGAAAAATGAGATTCCCAACAACTAGCGATCGAATTATGGCTGCTAGAGAAGCAAAAGAATTGATTTTAAGCCTAAATGAAGTTTATAAAAAAACGAAAGACACTAAAATCATGGATATTATGAAGCGTTTAACCGTTATAAAACAGCGTATTGAGAAGCGTTTAAAGGGAAAACCATTAACTGCATAATAAATCGTCTTTTTTCTTGCTTATCTAACTTTTATAATTATATTCGAAAATTAGAAAAAACAGAGAAATAAAGAATGAATTTATTAGAAAGAGCGGAAGAATTTGAACACAGAAAATTCTCATTCAAAACAACAAGTGATAGAATTTTAGCTTCAAGAGAAGTAAAAGCACTTATTTTAGAATTAAACGAAGTATATAAATCAGAAAAAGATCCTGAAATAATGGATCAAATGAAACGCTTAACTGCTGTAAAGCAAAAAATTGAAAAGCGTTTGAAGGGAAGACGATAAATTATGAAAAAAATAGTTGTAATTGGAGGAAGTAAAGGTATTGGAAAAGCGATTATCGAATCTTTAATCAATGAAAACGAAGTAATCAACATTAGCAGAACAGATACTTTACCTCCTCACAACAATTTTACACACTATTCTTTAGATATACTTTCTGATGATTTACCTGACATTAAAGCCATAGATAGTCTTATTTATTGCCCAGGAAGCATCAACCTAAAACCAATTACAAGATTAAAATTAGAAGATTTTAGAGAAGATTTCGAAATTAATGTAATTGGCGCTGTAAAAGCGATACAACACTTTTTACCTTCACTTAAAAACGGAAGCAAACCTTCTATTTTATTATTTAGCACAGTTGCTGCAAAGTTAGGAATGCCTTTTCACGCAAGTGTTGCTACAGCAAAATCTGCTGTAGAAGGTTTAACAAAATCTTTAGGTGCAGAATTAGCACCTACAATTCGTGTAAATGCAATTGCACCAACAGTTACGAATACAGATTTAGCATCCAAATTATTAAGAAATGATAGAATGATAGAAAATATCACTGAACGTCATCCTCTTAAAAAATACTTACAACCTAATGAAGTTGCTGATATGGCTACTTTTTTAATCTCTGAAAAAGCTGCGTCTATTTCAGGACAAATCTTTGAACTTGATTGTGGAATTGTAAGTTTTAAATTATAATTTAAACTTTACATATGACAAATATCTACGATATTAAAATCAATAGTTTACAAGGTAAACCTATTGATTTATCAACCTATAAAAATAAATTTTTACTTTTTGTAAATGTAGCTTCTAAATGCGGGTTTACACCTCAATACAAGGATCTAGAAGAACTGCACAAAACCTACAAAGACAACCTAGTAGTTATTGGTGTTCCTTGTAATCAATTTGGAAGTCAAGAACCTGGTAATTCAGATGAAATTCAGGAATTTTGTGAAGTAAATTATGGCGTTTCTTTTTTAATCACAGAAAAAGTAGATGTAAAAGGAACTAGCCAACATCCTTTATTTTCTTGGTTGACAAACAAAGATTATAATGGCACAAAAAGTTCTTCAGTAAAATGGAACTTTCAAAAATATTTGGTGGATAAAGATGGTAAATTAATCGATTATTACTTTTCTATTACAAAACCATTAAGTTCTAAAATCACGAAACATTTAAAATAATAGTTATGTTTGGATTGTTCAAAAAGAAATCTGAAGCTGAAAAACTTCAAGAAAAATATAAGAAGTTAATGGAAGAAGGTTTTAAACTGCAATCTTCTAATAGAAGCGATAGTGATCAAAAGTATTTAGAAGCTGACAATGTTTTGAAAGAAATTGAAGCGTTAAAAAAATAATCCTATAATGAAGCAATTAAAATTGACAATTCTTTTTTTGATCATCAACTTTGGTGGCTTGGCAATTGGGAATTGGTTAATGGGTGCAGGACCTATGGGAGATTGGTATATGAATATCAACAAAGCTCCTTGGACTCCTCCAGGTTGGGTTTTTGGTGCAAGTTGGACGTTGATTATGATTTGCTTTTCTATCTATTTAGGGAAACTTTTTACAGTTAAATACACTCAAAAAATAAAAATTGCTTTTCTAATTCAATTTATTTTAAACGTAAGTTGGAATTATATTGTTTTTAATCAACAATTAGTTTTATTTGGGTTGATTACTATTCTTTTATTGACTTCACTCCTATTTGTTTATTATTTTAAATTAAGTGATCAAGTAAAAAAATATAAATATCTGCTGTTACCTTATATAATTTGGTTGTGCATTGCAACCTCTTTAAATCTTTACATTTTAGTCCATAATTAACCTTATTAAAAAATGAAACACATACAACATATAGAAAATGAAATTTTTGAATTAAGAACTCAATTACAAAATCATATACTTTATAAAAATTTAAAAAATATAGAGGATATTAAAGTTTTTATGGAGCAACATGTATTTGCTGTTTGGGATTTTATGTCGCTCTTAAAAAGTTTGCAAAATCATCTTACCAATGTTCATGTTCCTTGGACACCTCCAAAAAACCCAATATTATCAAGGTTCATTAATGAAATTGTTCACGGAGAAGAAAGTGATATTAACGAACTTGGTGAACCAAAAAGTCATTATGAAATGTATTTAGATGCCATGAAACAAATGGGCGCAAATACAAATCAAATAGAAAATTTTGTAACAGAAATTGCTTCTGGAAAAACGATTGATTCTGCTTTAAATGAAATAAATATTGATAAAAAAGTTGCTGAGTTTGTAAAATTCACTTTCGATGTTATAGCAACAAAACAACCTCATCTTATTGCAGCTTCTTTCACCTTTGGAAGAGAAGATGTAATTCCTGACATGTTCTTAAAAATTATTGAAAATTCAGATTCAAAACACCAATCTTATACAAAATTAAAATATTATTTAGAACGTCATATAGAATTAGATGGAGATGAACATGGACCACTTTCTTTAAAAATGGTCGCTGAACTTTGTGGAGAAGATGAACAAAAATGGGCAAACACCTTAAAAGTAGCAAAACAATCTTTACAACATAGAATTTCACTTTGGGATGCTATTAATAATCTTATTCAAAAAGAAAAACTTGTTTCAAGCATCTAATTAATCCAATGAAAATATATACGTTACATAAATCTCAAAAATTACCAATTTCTGTTGATGAAGCTTGGGAATTTTTATCAAACCCAAAAAACCTTAAAATAATTACACCAGATTATATGAGTTTTGATATCGTTTCTAACATTGATAGACCTTTGTATACTGGACAAATTATACAATATATTGTAACTCCTCTTTTAGGAATTAAAACAAAATGGGTTTCAGAAATTACGCATATAGAAGATAAAAAGTATTTTGTAGATGAGCAACTATATGGACCTTATGCTTTATGGCACCACAAACATTTTATCAAAGAAATTGATGGTGGTGTTGAAATGGAGGATATTATCGACTATAAAGTTCCCTTAGGGTTTTTAGGCCAATTAGCGCATCCTTTTTTAGTGAAACCAAAATTAGAAGAAATATTTGCCTACAGACAAACAAAATTATTAGAGCTTTTTGGTGCGTATAAAAAGTAACTAAAACTATATATCTTGCCACGAACTCACGAGTTTAAACTTTATAAATTCTTGAATTCGTGGCATTTTAATATCTTTAAATTAAACAACTTAAACAGCAATGGAAACTACGATTAATATATTTTGGTTTAGAAGAGATTTACGTTTAGATGATAATGTAGGCTTTTACAATGCATTAAAATCCGAACATAAAGTTTTACCTATTTTTATTTTTGATGAAGAAATTCTATCAAAATTACCAAAAGATGATGCTAGAGTTACTTTTATTTTTGATACGCTTCAAGAAATGAGAAACGAACTGCAAGAAAAATATGGAAGCAGTATTGCCATGCTAAAAGGAAAGCCAAAAGATGTTTTTAAGCAATTAGTAAAAGATCATACCATTGACACTGTTTTTACAAATCGAGATTATGAGCCGTATGCAAAAGAAAGAGATGCCAAAATAGCAACACTTTTATCTAAAGAAAACATCAATTTTAAAACATTTAAAGATCAAGTTATTTTTGAGAAACATGAAGTTGTAAAAAGCGATGGAGATCCTTACAAAGTGTACACTCCATATATGAAATTATGGAAAAAAGAATTTGAAAAAATCGATTTAAAAATTTATTACACGAATCAATTTTTAGACAATTTAATTGAGAATTCAAGATTAACAAATGTATCACTTGCTGATATTGGTTTTAAAAAATCAACGCAAAAAATAGCAGCTTTTACAGTTACACCAACGTTAATTCAGGAATATGAAGACACTCGTAATTTTCCTGCACAAGATTCTACCTCTAAATTAGGACCACATTTGCGTTTTGGAACTGCAAGTATTAGAAAAATGATAAAAAAAGCTATTGCAGAAAAAAACGAAATCTTTTGGCAAGAATTAATTTGGAGAGAATTTTTCGCGCAAATTCTTTGGCATTTTCCTCATACAAAAGATAAAGCTTTTAAAAGCAAATACGATAGAATTGAATGGAGAAACAACGAACACGAATTTAAAAAATGGTGTAATGGAGAAACTGGATATCCTTTAGTAGATGCAGGAATGCGTCAATTAAACGAAACTGGCTTTATGCACAACAGAATTAGAATGTTGGTGGGTAGTTTTTTATGCAAACATTTGTTGATAGATTGGAGATGGGGAGAAGCCTATTTCGCAGAAAAATTACACGATTATGAGATGGCAAGCAATGTTGGGAATTGGCAATGGGTTGCAGGTTCTGGAGTAGATGCATCACCTTATTTTAGAATTTTTAACCCAACAACGCAAATTAAAAAGTTCGATAAAGATTTAAAATACATCAAAAAGTGGGTTCCCGAATTTCAAGAATTAACCTACGCTAAAGAAATCGTAGATCATAAAGAAGCAAGAGAACGTTGCTTAAAAGTATATAAAGATGCTGTTAGTTAAATAGATACAACAACAAAACATAAATAAATTCGTTCTAAGAATATACAATGATAAAATATGTATTATGTATTTTTCTATTCATTGTAAAAATTATTTTTCTTGACTTAAAAAGCTTCAATAACTTGGAGCTTTTTTTTATTGAAAATAAATGAAATTTCTTTAGGTATATTTTAAAAATAGTATTTAATTTGCGGACTTAAAATTCAAAAAGCCGATGTAGCTCAGCTGGCTAGAGCAGCTGATTTGTAATCAGCAGGTCGTGGGTTCGAGTCCCTCTATCGGCTCAATAAAAAAACTCTCAAAATCATTTTTGAGAGTTTTTTTGTGCTTTGTACTTTTAAGTTTGTTTTTAATTAAGTATTATAGTTATCATTCAAAAAAATTGACACGATAGTACTGTAAAAAAAATGTAATTTTCATAAAATAGTAATTTTAGTTTAGGTTTGATTAAAAGCTTTAATATTGAATTAAAACAGTACTTGAAAATAATACATAATGGAAGGACTTATAAAAAGGTTGAATGAGGAATAAATCAACAAAAAAAGGGGTAATTATTAGCTTTTCTAAATAAATTAGGGTGACTCAGCTTCTGTATCGTTTACAAAAAAGTTGAGTCACCCTAATTTTTAAAGAATGTTTTTTATCCAAATCAAAAAAGAGAAGAGAACTGAATTTAATTTTAAAAATTATATTTTAAGGTAAAAGTTGTTTCCCTGCTTTTCATCATATTTTTGCTGATCAAATTTATATAAATAAGAACCTTTGGTAGAAGAAGACATGTCTTTTTCTTTTAATTTAACCAATATATCCATAGAATTAATTTTATTAATAAAATTACGTTTGTCTATGTCTTTATCTAAAATAGCTTCATATAATTTTTGTAGTTGACGCATGGTAAATTTTTCTGGTAAAAGCTCAAAACCTATAGGATTTATAGAAGTTCTTCTTCTTAATCTTCTTACAGCTTTGTCTACTATTAAATTATGGTCAAAAATTAAATCTGGAATTTTAGACAGACTAAACCATTTGGCATTATAATTTTTAATTAACTCTTTATTATGTTTATCAATATTAACAATTGCATAATAAGATGTAGAAATAGTTCTATCTACAGGATCTCTATTAACTTCACTAAAAGAATACAGTTGTTCCATGTAAATATTATGCATTCCTGTTAATTTAAAAAGCACTCTAGAAGCAGCATCATCTAAAGTTTCTTCTTTTTTTAGAAATCCACCCATTAAAGACCATTTGCCTTTTTCAGGTTCAAAATCTCTTTGAATTAAAAGAACTTTTAAATCCTCATCATCAAAACCAAATATGATGCAATCTACAGCTAAAAAAACTTTATATTCTGAGAAGTAACCTTTAAGCATTGTTATTAATTTTAGGCTAAAATATATTTTTTTTACATAAAACCAATGATTACACATGTATAAGTGTAGAAATAACATTTATATTCTTATTTACTTGTAAATATTAAATTTTTGTTCTTATTTTACAAATGTGAAAAACACACTTATAAAAGATAAATGCATCTTAAGAAATATTAAATTTTTTAGAACCACAAACAAGTAATAAATGGAAAGTTATGTAATTGGGTTGGATTATGGTTCAGATTCTGTAAGAGCTGTTTTAATAGATACCAAAAATGGAAATGAGATAGCGTCTGAAGTATTTTGGTACCCAAGATGGAAACAACAACTATACTGCAATTCTAGAATTAATCAGTTTAGACAACATCCACTAGATCATATAGAAGGTTTAGAGCAAACAATTAATTCTGTAATTTATCAAAGTAAAATAAATCCAGAATTAATAGTTAGTATTTGTATAGATACAACTGGTTCTTCTCCATTACCAATAACAAAAGACGGAACTCCATTAGCCTTAGTAGATGATTTTAAAGAAAATCCAAATGCGTTAATGGTTCTTTGGAAAGATCATACAGCTGTAAAAGAAGCTAATGAAATAAATGATTTAGCAAGAAATTGGGGTGGTGAAGATTTTACAAAATTTGAAGGAGGTATTTATTCTTCTGAATGGTTTTGGGCAAAAATTTTACATATAGTTAGAGAAGATAAAGCCGTAAAAGAAGCTACTTATACATGGATGGAACATTGTGATTACATGACCTATATATTAGTAGATCGTAAAGATTTAGATACTTTTAAAAGAAGTAGATGTGCTGCAGGTCATAAAGCAATGTGGCATAAAAGCTGGAATGGTTTACCTGATGAACAATTTTTAAATCAATTAGATCCCTATTTAGGAGAATTAAGAGGCAATCTTTACGAAGAAACTTATACTTCTGATGAAGTTGCTGGTCATTTAAACCAAGAATGGGCAGATAGATTAGGTTTAACTACTAACACAGTTATTGCTGTGGGTACTTTTGATGCACATTCTGGCGCTGTTGGTGCCAAAGTTGATAAACACACATTGGTAAGAGTTATGGGAACTTCTACTTGTGATATAATGATTGCAGATGAAGAACTTATTGGCGAAAAATGTGTTCGTGGAATTTGCGGTCAAGTAGATGGTTCTGTGATTCCTGGTTTTATTGGTTTAGAAGCAGGTCAATCTGCTTTTGGAGATGTTTTGGCATGGTTTAAAAATTTATTATCATGGCCAATTGATAATTTAGTAATGACATCAACAATACTAACCAAAGAACAAAAAGAAAAACTTCAAGAAGAAATAGATGCTAATTTTATTAAAACATTAGCAGACCAAGCTGAGAAAATTCCTCTAGAAGAAGCTATACCAATTGCTTTAGATTGGGTTAATGGTAGAAGAACACCAGACGCAAATCAAGAATTAAAAGCAGCTTTTACAGGTATTTCTTTAGGTACAAAAGCACCTCATATTTTTAAAGCATTGGTAAATGCAATTTGTTTTGGTTCTAAAATGATTG
Organism: Polaribacter vadi; assembly: GCF_001761365.1. Taxonomy (NCBI): domain Bacteria; kingdom Pseudomonadati; phylum Bacteroidota; class Flavobacteriia; order Flavobacteriales; family Flavobacteriaceae; genus Polaribacter; species Polaribacter vadi. Next base: position 1,471,223 of record NZ_CP017477.1, read on the forward strand.
TAGATCGTTTTGAAAACGAAGGGGTAGAAATAAAATCGGTAATTGGAATTGGTGGTGTTGCACGTAAATCTCCATTTATTATGCAAACTTTAGCCAATGTCTTAAACATGCCAATTAAAGTGGCAGTATCAGACCAAGCACCAGCTTTAGGATCTGCTATTTATGCTGCAGTTGCTGCTGGCGTTTACAATAATGTAATTGAAGCGAGTAAAGTAATGGGAAGTGATTTTGAAGCAGAATATTTCCCAGAAAAAAACCACATAAAAACATACGCCAACCTAATGGAATCTTATAAAACATTAGGCGAATTTGTAGAAAACACTATAAAAACTAAATAAAATGAGTTCTAAATATAAATCGCTAAAAGAAGAATGTTACGAGGCTAATATGCAACTAAATGCATTAGATCTTGTAGTCTATACTTTTGGAAACGTTAGTGCTGTAGATAGAGAAAACGGAGTATTTGCCATAAAACCAAGTGGTATTGCTTACGAAAATCTTAAACCAGAAAATATTGTTATTTTAGATTATGACAATAATATAGTTGAAGGTACAATGAGACCATCATCTGACACAAAAACACATTCTTACTTATACAAAAACTGGGATGATATTGGAGGAATAGCACACACACATGCTAAATTTTCTTGTGCTTGGGCACAAGCGCAACAAGATGTACCTATTTTTGGAACAACTCACGCAGATCATTTAACAGCAGATATTCCTTGTGCACCACCAATGAGCGATGAACTTATACAAGGAAACTACGAGCACAATACTGGAATTCAAATTTTAGATTGTTTTAAAGATAAAAACTTATCTCATAAAGAAGTAGAAATGATTTTAATAGGAAATCATGGCCCTTTTGCTTGGGGAAAAAATGCTGCAAAAGCAGTATATAATAGTAAAGTGTTAGAAGTAGTTGCAGAAATGGCATATTTAACACTACAAATTAACCCAAATGCAAAAAGGTTAAAAAACTCATTAATAAAAAAACACTACGAACGTAAGCATGGTAAAAATGCTTATTATGGACAATAAACAACCAAAATTATGATTGATATATCTAACAAAGAAATATGGTTTGTAACAGGTAGCCAGCATTTATATGGAGAAGAAACTTTAAATCAAGTTGCTAAAAATTCGCAAGAAATAGCAAAAGGTTTAGATGCTTCAAAAAATATTCCTGTAAAAATTATTTTTAAACCAACTGTAAAAACCCCCTCAGAAATAACTGCAATTTGCGAAGCTGCAAATGCGTCTAAAAATTGTATTGGTATTATAACATGGATGCATACTTTTTCTCCTGCAAAAATGTGGATTGCAGGTTTAAGTATTTTAAATAAGCCTTTGTGTCATTTACATACCCAGTTTAATGCAGAAATTCCTTGGAAAGACATTAATATGGATTTCATGAATTTAAACCAATCTGCTCATGGAGATAGAGAGTTAGGCTACATCATGTCTCGTATGCGTATTAAACGTAAAGTTGTTGTTGGGCATTGGCAAGAAGAAAAAGTTCAAAGTAAAATTGGTATTTGGTCTAGAGTTGCTTTAGGTTGTGATGAAATGAAAAACTTAAAAGTTGCTCGTTTTGGAGACAACATGAGAGAAGTTGCTGTAACTGATGGAGATAAAGTTGAAGCGCAAATACGTTTTGGAATGTCTGTAAATGGATACGATTCTTCAGATATTACAAAAAAAATAGAAAATGTTACCTCACAACAAGTTAATGATTTAGTAAAAGTTTACGAAAAAGAATATAACTTATCTGATAAATTAAAATTGGGTGGAGAGATGAGAGAATCTCTTATTGAATCTGCCAAGATAGAAATTGGACTACGTACTTTTTTAGACGAAGGTGGCTTTAAAGCTTTTACAGATACTTTCGAAAACTTAGGAAGTTTAAAACAATTACCTGGTTTACCTGTTCAACGTTTAATGGCAGATGGTTATGGTTTTGGAGGAGAAGGAGATTGGAAAACAGCTGCTATGCTTAGAGTTATGAAGGTAATGGCTTATGGTTTAGAAGGTGGAACTTCTTTTATGGAAGATTATACGTATCACTTTACGCCTCAAAAATCTTATGTATTAGGATCACATATGCTAGAAATTTGTCCTACTATTGCAGACAAAAAACCTTCTTGTGAAGTTCATCCTTTAGGAATTGGCGGAAAAGAAGACCCTGTACGTTTGGTATTTAATTCTCCTGAAGGTGAAGCTATAAATGCATCTTTAGTAGATATGGGTAATCGTTTTAGGTTAATTGTTAATGAAGTGGAAGCTGTAAAACCAATGGAAGATTTACCAAATTTACCTGTTGCACGCGTACTTTGGGATGCAAAACCAAATTTAGATATTGCTGCAACTACTTGGATTCTTGCTGGTGGAGCACATCACACTGTATATTCTCAAGCAATTACAACAGAATATATGGAAGATTTTGCAGATATCTTTGGAATTGAATTACTTGTAATAGATAATGACACTAGAGTTAGAAGCTTTAAAGACACAATGAATGCAAACGAAGCTTATTACAATACGTTTCAACATCGATTATAATATTAACTAAAAACTTTTTAAAGATGAAAAATTTAAAACCTCTTTCTTATTTTTTTATATTTATTCTTGTTTTAGGATTTTTTTCAGATTGTAAAGGCAATAAAAAAGAAGCTATAAAAAAACAAGATGAAACTTTGGGTAAATTAGCAATTAACAAATCTGATTTTGGTAAAACAAAAGAAGGAAAATCAGTTGAAAAATTTACGCTAAAAAACACCAATGGTGTAGAAGTAGATATTATTACTTATGGAGGAAGAATTACATCTTTAAAAGTACCGAATAGTAAAGGTGTTTTAGAAAATGTTGTTTTAGGATTTGATAATATAGAAGATTATGAAAATGACAACCCTTTCTTTGGCGCTTTAATTGGTCGTTATGGAAACAGAATTGCAAAAGGAAAATTTAGCTTAGAAGGAAAAGAATATACATTAGTAAAAAATAATGACGAGAATCATTTACATGGTGGAGTTATTGGTTTTGATAGGGTTATTTGGACAGCTACACCAATAGAAGGAACTAAAGATTCGTCTTTAAAACTAACTTACTTAAGTAAAGATGGTGAAGAAGGATATCCTGGAAACTTAAACGTAACCGTTATTTATACACTAACAAAAGACAATGCTATTGAAGTTTCTTACGAAGCTACTTCAGACAAAACAACCGTTGTTAATTTAACTCAACATGCTTATTTTAATTTATCCGCAGATTTTTCTAAAGAAATTTTAGATCATGAAATTGTTTTAAATGCAGATGCTTTTATACCTGTAGATGCTACTTTAATTCCAACAGGAGAAATTAGAAAAGTTATAGGAACACCTTTCGACTTTACATCAGCAAAAAAAATAGCTAAAGAAATAAATTCTGAAAATCTACAATTGAAATTGGGTTTAGGTTACGATCATTGTTGGGTTTTAAATGGTGAAAAAGAAACAATGAGTTTTGCAGCTTCTGCGTATAATGAAGAAAGTGGGCGTTTCATGGAAATTTTCACAGAAGAACCAGGTATACAATTGTACACAGGTAACTTTTTAGACGGAACTTTACCAATGCCAAATGGCGGAACTTATGCTCACAGAACAGGATTTTGTTTAGAAACACAACATTTTCCAGATTCCCCAAATCAAAAAGATTTTCCATCAACTGTTTTAAAACCTGGAGGAACATATTCAACTAAAACAACTTTTAAATTTTCAACTAAATAACAATCAGCTAACTAAAAATATTAATTATGGGAATATTATCATTTGTTGCATTTACTTTATTTGTAGCAGTTATAGCTTGGTGGTCTACACGAAAAACTGATGAAAAATCATCTGATGGTTATTTTTTAGGTGGAAGAAGTTTAACAGGCCCAGTGATTGCTGGTTCTTTATTACTTACTAATTTATCTACAGAACAAATTGTTGGAATGAATGGGGTTTCTTTTAGAGACGGATTACCCATTATGGCTTATGAAGTAGTTGCAGCTATTGCAATGGTTTTTACAGCTTTTGTTTTATTGCCCAGATATCTTAAAAGTGGTATTGCAACAATTCCTCAATTTTTAGAAAAAAGATATGGCAAAAGCACTAAAACTATAGTTTCTTTATTATTTTTATTAGGCTATGCAATATCTATGTTACCCACTGTTTTATATTCTGGTGCATTAGCAATTAACACCATGTTTGATATTCCTCAGGCATTAGGAATGGAGCCAGAACCAGCTCTATGGGTAACAGTTTGGGCTATTGGTATTATTGGTAGTATTTATGCAATATTTGGTGGTTTAAAAGCGGTTGCTGTATCAGATTCTATCAATGCAGTTGGGTTATTAATTGGTGGTTCTTTAATTCCAATTTTTGGTTTAATGAAAATTGGAGATGGAAATATATTAACAGGATTACAAAAACTAACAACTGCTTTACCAGAAAAATTTGATATTATTGGAGGACCAGATTCTGATGTGCCTTTTTGGACACTCTTTACAGGTATGATTATTGTAAATTTTTATTACTGGGGAACAAATCAAGCAATTATACAAAGAGCTCTTGGTGCTAAAAACTTAAAAGAAGGTCAAAAAGGACTTTTATTAGCTGCATTTATAAAAATATTAGGTCCGTTTATTGTGGTTTTACCAGGTATTATTGCTTTTTATATTTTTAATGGAGACATTGCAAATGCAGATGAGGCTTATCCAATGGTTGTAAAAGCTGTTTTACCAGTTTCTTTTATTGGATTTTTTGCTGCTGTTCTTTTCGGAGCAATTTTAAGCTCTTTTAATAGTGCTTTAAATAGTTCTGTAACTTTATTTGGGTTAGATTTTTATAAAGAATATTTTAACTATAATGCTTCTGAAAAACAAATAGTAAGAGCCGGAAAAACATTTGGGATTGTTTTAGCATTATTTTCTATGGCAATTGCACCTTTATTATATGGTGTAGAAGGTGGAATTTTTACATATTTACAAGAACTAAATGGAACACACAGTGTACCAATTTTAGCCATAATACTTGTCGGTGTATTTTCTAAGAAAGTTTCTGGAAAAGCAGCAAATATTGCTATTTTATTTAGTGTGGTTACATATTTAATTACGCTTTATGTAATTAAGCCAGATATTAGCTTCTTACACTTAATGGGAATACTTTTTGTTTTAACTGTTATTATAATGTTTGTGGTTAGTAAATTTGCTCCAAGAGAGACTGAATATGTACAAGAATATACAAAGCAAGTAGATATTACTTCTTGGAAGTATTTAAAACCTGTTGGTTATACAATTGTTGCTATTGTTGTAGGTGTTTATATTTATCTTTCTTAATAATAATAAAATCCAAAAGTTATCCTGATTTTTACAGATTAACTACTTATAATTTAAACCAGTGAAAATAATTTCACTGGTTTTTTGTTGAATAATATTTTAGGATTCCATAGGTTGAAATTTTATTTGTTATATACGGATGTTAGCTACAGTTTTTTATTAAAAAAAATTATATAATTCAGATTTTGTAGTTTTAAAATTTAAATTTAGTTTTTTAGTTAGACTTTCTACCATTGTCTTAAACCAATCGTCAGCAAAAGGAGCGATTACTATTTCATTGATTAATTCAGATATATCTATATCAATATGTTTATGTGTTAAAGGCTCTCTAGGAATTCCATTTTTTATTACGTGAGGAATTGGTAAATCTACGTGGAATAATCTTAGTTCTTTTTCGTGTTCAAAACTCGTTCTCTTATAGTTAAATTGATTAATACTTCTTCCAATGGACATTTTGTTCTTTTTTTCAAGCATTAATTCTTGAAAGGTCACTTTATTGAAATCTCTATAATAAACTTTACTAATATTTATATTGTCTTCTGATTCTCTTAAACTTTCAATTATATTTCCAACTGTCGATTTAATAACAATTCTATTTTTAGTGTCAAGAAAAATTTTCTAGATAGCATCAGATTGGTTTTCATTAATATGCCAACAATTCAAGAAATAATATTTTTTAATAATTTCTTGATCTTCGAATATGCTTTTTGTCTTTTCATAATCTTTAAGTCTAAAGATTCCTTCAAAAGGATCTTCAAAATTATCAGACCTACAAAAAAATAATTTTTGGCTAGTAGTTAGGTCAACAAATTTTGCAAAATCTAGATATCTCCAAACTGTTAATTCCTTTTCAGGCGTATGATATGATTAGTATTCTATATACAATTCGTTTTTTTTAATTGGTGCTAACTCATTATATAACAACTTCTATTACACATATCCCGTAAAATTAACGTGATATGATAATTTTTATATAACTGTTTTTTTGTAAAGATAACTTTTTTATTAAAACACTTTAAACCAAAAATTAAACTCCATATTTCACAAAATCAGTCAAAAAATATCACACAATAAAAAAAATCAACCTAAAAAAAACACCTCTTATTTATTTCTAAATTAAACAACGAAAACAGCATTTTATCATTATAAAATGTAGCTAAAATTAATTATCTTGCAGAGTTGCGAATTATATAGATGTAATTCTGAGTTTTTCGCAATTTCAAATCCATAATTTTACATTTTAATGGCAAAAAAGATTATTAAAGATTTTTTAGAGGATGTTTTAGATGATTCCATCAAACAGGTTTCTGGTTCTGATGCTGCATTTTTGTATGCTGAATCGCCTTCAAGCCCTATGCACATTGCAACATTAACTATAGTTGAAGACTCTCTTAATTTCGATGATTTTAGAGCAATTGTCGCTTCTAAACTGCATTTAATTCCGAAGTTTAGAAAACGCTTGTTAAATGTGCCTATGAATTTAGATTATCCTTATTGGGTTGATGATCCGAATTTCGATTTGGATTTACACATCAACAGAGTAAAATTACCAAATCCAAGTAATTGGAAAACGTTAAGAGAAATGACTTCTTCCATTTTTAGCAGTCCATTAGATTTACGCAGACCTTTATGGTCTATGACTTTTATTGAAGGTTTAGACGAAGTTTCTCAAGTACCAAAAGGTTCTGTAGCTGTTGTTTGCAAAGTACATCATGTTATGATTGATGGCAGTTCTGGAGTTGGAATTATGGGAATTTTGTTTGATAAAGATTTAAATGACAAAAACAAAGAAATTCCGAAACCAAAACCTTTTGATCCGGACGAATTGCCAGATGAATTAAGCTTGTTATTAAAAAGCTCTCAAACCTTTTTTAAAGATCCTTTAAGGATCCCAAAATTGGTGGGTGAAACTGCTTTTTCATTTATCAAAGGAAATATACAAACACAATTTAGTTTAAAAAAATCTATAAAAAACACGTTTTCTACACCAAATACTATTTTTAATAACTCTGTGTCTCCTAAAAGAACTTGGGGAACTGCAATTTTATCTTTCGATAGAATTAACACACTTCGTAAAATAATGAATGTTAGCATTAACGACATTATTTTAACAATTTGTGCAGGAGGAATTCGAAAATATTTGGCTGAAAAAGAAAAATTACCTGTGCAACCTTTGGTGGCAAATGTGCCAATTTCTATTCGTGTAAAAGGCGAAAAACAGGAAATGAATAATCAAATTTCTAATATGTTGGTTCGAATTGCAACGCATATTAATGACCCAATTGAACGTTTAGAATATATTCAAGAACAAACCAATAGAGGCAAAACAAGACATAAAGCTGTGGGTGCAAAAGCATTGGCAAAAATGGCAGATGCTGTTCCTTTTGGCTTGGCAAATTTAGCTGCAGGTTTGTACACAAAATATAATATTAAAGAATTTCACAGACCTCCTTTTAATGTGACTATTACCAATGTTCCTGGACCACAAATGCCTTTGTATTTAAGAGGTCATAAAATTTTATCCATTTTTGGATTAACTCCAGTTTTAGATGGTTTTGGGTTGATCATTGCTGCTTTTAGTTATAATGGTTTGGTTTCTATAACCACAACTTCGGATGCTAAAACAATGCCAGATGCAGATAAATTTTCGAGATATATTAGAGAGTCTGCCAACGAATTAGAAGAAATTATTTTAGCAAAAGGCAAGCAAAAAGAGACCACAAATCCTCAGAAAATTAGAAGTACAGCCTTTTTTACAAACCTTAAAAAGTTTATAAATAGTGATGAAAAAATCAAAAAAAATCATTCGGGTGTCTATGATTTTGAGTTGACTTTGGGAGAAAATAAAGTGAATTATCAACTAGATATTTCCGAAAAAACAGTTGCTGTTCGCAAGAAAAAAGCAACGAAACCTTTAGTGAAAATAGAAATTGATGATGAAAATTTACTCAACTTACATAAAAAACAATTATTGCTTGATGAAGTAATGATTCAAGGAAGAATTAAATTGATAGGCACAAAGAGAAATTCTGATAAATTCTTTAAACTTTTATCACAAGTATTAGAAAATAATTAATGTCGGCGATTACACATACATATCAATCTTTTGATGATCAAACCATTTTTTATTATCAATGGAAAGCAAAAGAAAGTGTTCCTTTTAAAGGAATTGTACAGGTTTCTCATGGAATTGGCGAACATGCAGGAAGATATAAATCGATTGCAAAAAAATTATGTAAACAGGGTTATGAAGTCTATGCAAATGATCATAGAATTCATGGAAAATCATCCAAAAGCAACGAATATTTAGGCTTTTATGATGGTGAAGATTATTTTTCTGACGCCATAAATGATATGCGAAAACTAACTGAAATCATCAAAAAAGAGCATCCCAATAAAAAAATAATTTTATTAGGTCATAGCATGGGTTCTTTGTTAAGCAGAGAATATGCTACACTTTATGGTGATGATTTACAGGCGTTAATTTTATCTGGAACAGCTGCTTTTATGAAAGGTTTGGGTTCATTTGGATTGATAAGTACTGAGTTTTTTAGCAAATTAAATGGACAACATAGAAGTAATGAAATCTTAAAAAACCTATTTTTTCATCAATTTAATAAGTATTTTAAACCCAACAGAACAAAGGTAGATTGGATTAGCAGTGATGAAAAACAAGTGGATAAATTCGAAAAAGATCCTTTAAGAATTGAAGATTTTTCTCTAGGTGTTTTTAGAGATATTTTAAAAGGAACTAAAAAAGTAAGCAAATTAGAAATTTTTGAAATTACGCCTAAAAATTTACCAATTTATATTTTTTCTGGGGATAAAGATCCTGTTGGAGAAATGGGAAAAGGCGTAAAAAAAGTCGCTAAAAATTACAAAAAAGTTGGTGTGCAAGATGTAACACTAAAATTATACGAAGGAGGCAGACACGAAATGTTGCATGAAATCAACAGAAATGAAGTAGAAAAAGATTTATTAAAATGGCTAAATGAGCATATTAAAGCCAAAAACTAACTTATGGAAAGTAACAAAATAGTATATACAGCTTTTACAAAATTTGCGGTTGCAATTGCAGTTTCTCAAGGAGCAACTTTGCCACAAGCAAAAAAAATTATTACCAAAAGTTTCGAAAGACATCCTTATTTTAAACACGTTTCAAAAATTATTAAAAAGGTAAAGCTCGACAAGGAAAACTTAAACATTTTAAGCAATCAATGTATTTCTATTTGCGAAGATTTTGGACCTGATAGAGATTATATAACCTTAGTGTTGTTATTAGAAAAAATATACAAAAACGAGGAACTTCAAAAAATTGAAAAAGATACAATTTCGAACATCATCAATAATTTTAAAGTAGAAATAGATAGGATAAATGCAAACATACCTCCTCCTCCACTTTTTAATGTTTTGCTAGAAACTAGAGCTGTTACAGAATGGACTTCGATGTTTTGGTTGTATCCATTTATTCCGAAACATAAAAGTAAAAAAAGCAAACCTATTTTATTAATGCCACCTTATTTAGGGAATGACAATTCTACAATTTTTGTAAGAAAATATTTAAAATCGATTGGTTTTAAAACCTATAAATGGGATTTGGGCGTGAATATGATCAACTCAAAATCGCTCCCAAAATTGATTGAAAAACTCGATGAAATTTACGAAAAACATCAAGAAAAAGTAAGTTTAGTTGGCTGGAGTGGAGGTGGACTTTTCGCCAAAATAATTGCCAACAGATATCCAGAAAAAGTGGAACAATTAATAACCATTGGTTCTCCTGTTTGGGGCGTAAAAAATATGAAAACGCCAATTATTAAAACATTAGAGTTTGTGAGAGGTGCTAAATTAAGAGAACGAAATCTGAAATTTATCAAGGAATTAGAAGAAATTCCTAAAGTGCCAATTACGTGTATTTATACAAAAACAGATGGTTTAATTCCTTGGAAAAACTGTATGGAAGCAGAAACTTTTAGAGATGATATTAAAAATGTAGAAGTTTTTGGAAGCCATTGTGGAATGGGCGCAAATGCAACTGTTTTGTTAACAGTGGCAAATGCATTGAATTCAAATCTTGAAAAAGTGCAAGAAAAAACAATCATTGAAAAAGTTGAGACGTTGTTTTATCCTCAGTTTTGGGAACAAAAAGGAGTATCAAAATTTACTAATTTATTTTTTAATTAGCATATGGAACACAATTTACAGAACATCATCAAGAATGCTAAATTTCAAGAAAAATTAGCTTCAATTGCAGTTGAAGAAAAATTGGAGCTTTCTGAAGTGCAGAAAAAAGGTGCAGCATGTATTGCAGAATTGTATTCGCAACAACATCCAATAGCCAATTTGTTGTCTGTAAAAGGGTTTCAATTTATGATGTCTAAAGCTTATAACAATAAGATAGATGTAGATCCTAAAGAAATTAAAAAATTAATGAAATTGATGCGCCAAAATTCGGTTGCATTTATTTTAACACACAAAACCTATTTAGATACTGTGGTTTTAGTAACCACTTTAGCACAATATGGCATGCCAATTCCCTATACTTTTGGGGGCATCAATTTAGCCTTTCCTGGCTTTAAACAATTGGGTAAAAATTCGGGTTTAATTTTTATCAGAAGAAGTTTTAAAGACAACCAAATTTACAAAGCAGCTTTAAGACATTATATTTCTTGTATAATAGAAAATGGCGATCATTTAACCTGGAATATTGAAGGAACACGTTCAAGAACTGGGAAAATTGTCTATCCACAAATGGGGATTTTAAAATACATTATGGAAGGTGAAAAAGAAAGCACCAGAAATATAAAATACGTTCCTGTATCTATTGTCTATGATTTGATTCCAGATGTAAAACAGATGACAGAAGAAGGAAAAGGAGGTGAAAAAAAATCTGAAGATGTAAAAGCATTTGTAAAATATTTTAGAAAATTAGGCAACGAATATGGCAAAGCTGCCATACGTTTTGGAGAACCTGTAGAAGCAAGTTCGCATCAAAACGCCATTATTCCAGATATTGAAGAAGATAGTTATTCAGATAAAAATACCTTGCCTCGTTTTGCTTTTGAATTGATTCATAAAGCAAACATGATCACTCCTGTAACCACAGTTTCATTGGTTTGTAATGTGTTATTGAACAACTTTGCATTGACAAAAAGTGAAATAGAATTCAGTGTTATTAAAATGATGAATTATATTGAACAGCGCAAAAAAGACGTACTAATTGAACGTGGAAAAAGTATTGGTGCAGCTGTTCAACAAGCGTTGAATTTATTAAAAAGTTCTGGCATTGTTCAGAAAAATAAAGCAGGTTATAAAACCAAATATACATTAGCATCCGCAGAATTTTTACCAGCAACGTATTATGCAAATATGGCATCTGCACATTTGTATCACAGGGCTTTTATAGAAATGGCTTTGGTAAAAATTAAAGACGAAAAAGAGAACAGAATTTTATCTTTTTGGGAAGAAATAATGCGCTTGCGTAATTTATTTAAGTTCGAATTTTTCTATACCAATAAACCACAATTTAGCTCGGAAATTGAAGCCGAATTAAATTTGTTTGATAAAAACTGGAGAGCGATTATCAATAATCCAGAAGGCGATATTGAGAATCTACTTTCCAAACAAGAGTTATTTGTTTCCAAAGGATTGTTATTAATTTATTTAGAAGCCAATAAAGTAGTTTGTAAAACTTTACAATCTTGGGATTTAGAAGACGAATTTGCAGATGATGAATTTATTGAACTTTGTTTATTTAAAGGCAAAGAATTGCATTGGAAAAACAGAATTAGCAGATTAGATAGTGTTTCTAAACCATTTTTAGTGAGTGCTTTGCGTTTAGCAAAAAATAGTAAATTAATTCCTGATGATAAAAATATCGATTTTAAAAGGTTAGATATTTGGATGGATTTATTAGATAATTTAACCAATCGTTTACATTTTCTACAAGAACTAGAAGCGTTAAATAGCAAAAAAACAAATAAAGAAAATACAGATGATGAAAAAGTGCCTGGTGCAGACAGTGAATTTAATACTGTAGATCTTTCTGAAGATGAAGAAGGTCCTCATATTGCAGCATTTTTTGATTTAGACAGAACTTTAATCAATGATTTTTCTGCAAAACAGTTTGTAAAATCACGTTTTTTAAGTGGTAAATCAACCCCCAAAGAGTTGCTTTCGCAATTTGTAACATTAATCGCTTATGCAATTGGAAATCGTGATTTTGAAATTTTAACAAAAATATCAGCAACAGGAATTAAAGGAATTTTAGAAAAACAATTTACAGATTTAGGCGAAGAAATTTATCAAGAATATTTAGCATCCACAATCTACCCAGAATCTAGAACTTTAATTGCATCGCATTTAGAAAAAGGACACCAAGTAGTTATTATTTCTGCTGCAACTCGTTATCAAGTTACGCCCATTGCAAATGCGTTAGGTATTACACAAATTTTCTGTACAGAGATGGAAATAAAAAAAGGGAAATTTACAGGCAAAATTTTAGAAATGTGCTGGTCTGAAGGAAAAGCAAGAGCTGGACGAAAATTTGCAAAAAGCAACCATATAGATTTATCAAAAAGTTTCTTTTATACAGATAGTATTGATGATTTTCCATTATTGGAAATTGTGGGGAAACCTATTGCTACCAATCCAGATAATAAACTTTCGCAACTTGCTTTTGAGAACGATTGGAAAATTCTTCGTTTTAAAGAAAACACGAAAAAACCTTTGGTAAATGGTTTAAGAACTGGTTTGGCTGCTGCAAGTTTATACCCATCAGCATTAAAAGGAATTGTAAAAGGTACATTATCCATGTCTCAAAGAGAAGGAATTAACACAACAATTTCTAGTATTGGAGATTTAGGAACTAAATTGGCTGGTTTAGATATTAATGTAAAAGGTAAACATAATTTAGTAGATCATAGACCTGCTGTTTTCTGTTTCAATCATCAATCTTCTGCTGACTTTTTTGTCATTTTAAAATTACTAAGAAAAGATGTTACAGGAATCGCAAAAAAAGAATTAGAAATGACACCTTTTGGACCTATTTTTAAAGCAATGGGTGCTATTTTTATAGATAGATCTGATAAAAAGAAAGCATTAGCTTCTATGAAAAATGCTGCTGAAATTCTTAAAAACGGAACTTCTGTAGCAATTGCTCCAGAAGGTACAAGAAGTGGTTGTAAAGAACTAGGTATTTTCAAAAAAGGAGCTTTTCATTTGGCAATGAAAGCGGGTGTACCAATTGTGCCAATAGTCATTAAAAATGCATATATGGCAATGCCAAAAGGCAGTAAAATGTTTAGTCCAACGCACATAGAAGTGGTGGTTTTAGATCCTGTTGATACTTCTGAATGGAAACCAAAATTAATAGATTCTTATGTAGAAGAAGTCAGAAATTTGTTTGTAAAAGAGTTAGAAAATTAATTAAATAAGATTCCTAGAAGCGTAGCTTTTAGATTCCCATTAAAATGTTATTCTCATGAAAATGAGAACCTAAAAAAAATATTTATGAAACTACAAGTAGGCTTATTAGGTGGTGGTTCTTGGGGAACTACTGTTGCATCATTAACTGCAAAAAATGCAAAAACGATTCTTTGGGCAAGAAATCAAGAAACTGTAGATGAAATTAACAATCATCATACAAACGAGAAATATTTACCCGATGCAAAATTAACATCGAGTTTAAGAGCATCAACATCCATAAAAGAAACTGTAGAAGATGCAGATGTAATTGTAATGGGAGTTCCTGCTCAAGTTTTCAGACAAGTTTTAACAGAAGCAAAACCATATATAAGACCTTGGGTGCCCATTATTAATTTAGCGAAAGGTTTAGAAATAAGCACAAAAATGCGCATGACAGAAATAATTGAAGAAATTATGCCTGGACATCCTGCTGGCGTTTTAACAGGACCAAATTTGGCGAAAGAAATCCATTTTGGAAATGCTGCAGCTGCTGTGATTGCTATGGTTGACAAAACAATCGCCTCAAAATTACAAGATGTTTTTAGTTCTGGATTATTCAGAGTGTATACAAATTCTGACGTAATTGGTTGCGAATTAGGAGGTGCTTTAAAAAATATAATAGCCATTGCAACAGGAATGGGTGATGGAGCAAATGCTGGTGATAATACACGTGCTGCAATTATTACAAGAGGTTTAGCAGAATTAACAAGGTTGGGAATTGCTATGGGTGGCAAACAACGTACTTTTTATGGCTTGGCAGGAATGGGCGATTTAGTTGCAACTTGTTCTTCTGATAAAAGTAGAAATCATCATGTTGGATTTCAATTAGGAAGAGGAAAAAATTTAGAGCAAATAATTTCTGAAATGAACGAAGTTGCAGAAGGTGTAAAAACTGCAAAAGTTGTTGTAGAACTCGCCAAAGAATATAAAGTTGATATGCCAATATCCAAAGAAATTTATAAGGTTTTGTATGAAGGAAATTCCGTAAATGATGCTTTTAAAGGTTTATTAAGATATGAAGTTGGTTCTGAAAAAGAACCAGGATAGAAATTAAATATTATGACAAAAAAACAAGAACAAAACGCTTCTTTTATGGTTCGTTTTCAACAACGAATTTTTGAAGAAAATGGCGAATCGAAAATACAGTGGAGAGGAAAAGTTACACATGTTCAAGATGGAGATGAAAAACGATTTTCCGACTTTAATGATGCGCTTACGTTTATGCAAAATAAATTAGCAGAATTAACAGAAGAAGCTACCAAACACGAACCACAAGAAAAACAAGAAAGTATTTTAGTCAAAAGTCTTTCTATGTGGAAAACCATTAAAGATGTAGGACCAAAAGTTTTGAGAGATACTCTAAAAGATCCTAAAAAACAGTTTGAACATTTTCAAGATGAAATTCAGGATAAATTAAACACGTTTGGAGAAGAAATATCAGAAAAAGTGCAGATTAATGAATGGCGAAATGCTTCAAGATCTGACTTTAATAAAATTCAAAATCAGATAGAAAGTTTATCCGAAGAAATAAAAAAACTTTCTACAAAAATGGATACCATCAATAAAAAATAAGGATTCCATGTCAGACTTTCTTCAGCAATTAAAAGATTTAAATTCCTTTTATGACAATGCAACAATTCGCATTGAAACATTAGGGAATTTTGTGGTTTGGAGAAATCAACAAAAAATTGATCACAAAGAATGGGGAAGAGATAAAACCATTCAGTTGTTGCAATATTTAGTTTCCAACAGACAAAGGAATTCGCTTCATAAAGAAAAAATTATGGACGGTCTTTGGGAAGATTGGAACGATCGCGATTTTAAAGTGGCTTTGCATGGCATTAATAAAGCTCTAGAACCTGAAAGACCTTCAAGAACTGAACCTGAATTTATTATTAGGCAAGGAATAAGTTATCAAATAGATTTAGAAAAAGTTTGGATTGATGTGGAAGCTCTTGAAAAATATATAATTATTGGTAATGAAGCTTTTAAAAATGATAACTCTATCGCAAAAATTGCTTACAAAAAAGCAATTGAACTCTATAAAGGCTCTTATTTACCTAACAGAATTTACGAAGATTGGACCTCTGAAGAAAGAGAAAAAACACAACTCTTAATTTTGGGAGCTTACATTACTTTAGCAGAAATTTTGGTTGATGAAAATCCTTTAGAAAGCATTCGTTTATCACAAAAAGCTTTGGCAATAGATTCCACTTGGGAAGATGCTTACAGGATTCAGATGAAAGCCTATATTGTGAAAGGAAACAGACCACAAGCTATTAAAACCTATATGAAATGTGAGGTTATTTTAGAGGAAGAATATGGAATTTCTCCTTTGCCTGAAACTAAAAAGTTATTGAAAGAAATTGAGGCGATTTCGTAAAAAAGGAAAACGAATTTCATAGATTTTGAAGATAATTTCTTTTAGGATTACGCTGCTGGTTTTAGACACGAATTTCAATAATTACTCGAATTTGTCTAGCTTTTAATTATACTAATTGTTGATTCTTCTTAAAAGCGATAACATACAGTTTTGTCTTTTCGACGATAGGAGAAATCACATAAAGTTTAATTATTTTCTTGAGTGTGCGATTTCTGCTTTTTTATATGAGCAGTTGTTAATTCGCTGAAAGATTGCTTCACTTTACAAAAAAGTAAACTTCGCAAAGACGAGTATTTAATAATCATCAGTGAAAATCAGTGAAATCTGTGTCAAAAACTCTTCATAACATTTGTGAAATTCGCGTAATTAATGTCTTACTATTTTTGCATCAATTATAGAAATTAGTCTCTCAAAATCAGAAGTGTAACTCATTTGCAACTCTCAAAGTTTAAGTTTGCATCATAATTAAACAATAAAGGTAAAAAAAGATGAAAACTATATCAGCAAAAGACATAAAGAAGAATACTATCAAATTAAATAATATGGCCTTAGAAACTACAGAAAAAGTAGTTTTAAAGTCAATTGATAAAGCCGAAGATTTACAAGAATTCACAGCAAAATCTATAAAGAAAACATTAGATTTTTCTGAAAAACAACAAGGTAAATTATTTAACAATCTTGAAAAAAGCAAGAAAATGATTTGGTCTAATGTAAATAAAGGATTAGGCTTTTTTAGCAAAAACTAGTTTGTAACTCATTTGTAACTTGCGTATTGTAAGTTTGCAGTATCAAAATTAAACAAATTTAAAACATATATTATGGCAACTAAAAAGTCAAAATCAAAAAAAGATAACAAATTAGGAAAAGCAAAAGCAATCGTTATGAAAATAAATAGCGATTTAATTAATGCTTCTTTCAACGCAATTGAAACTACTGTAAAAACAGGAGAAAAATGGCAAAAATTAACTGCAAAATTAGTTAAGAAAGCAGAGCCGTTAACAAAACAACAAATTAATATGGTTGTTGAAACTGCAGAATCTATTAAAGGTCAGTTAGAAAATAGTACTGAACGTTTAAAAACATTGGTAGGTTATGATCCTAAAATGATGGAAAACGCAAAGAAAATGGTAAAAGAAAATCCTTTAGTTGAAAAAGCTGAAGAGATGAAAGATAAGTTTGAAAAAGAAGTAGCTAATAATAAATTAGTAAAAAAGGCAGAAAAAATGTCTGACAAACTTAAAAAAACTATTTCTTCTACCATTGATGAAGCAAAAGAAAAAATTGAAGAATATACAGAAGATGCTTTAAATACTGTAAACGAGAAGTTGGATGATGTGAAACCATCAAAAACAAAAAAAACTACAAAGAAAAAAGTAGTTAAAAAAGAAGTTGTTATTGAAGAGAAAATTGTGGTTGAAAAAACGGAGGTAATTAACGACTTAAAAGTGATCAAAGGAATTGGACCTGTTTTAGAAAAATCTTTAAACGAATTGAACGTAACTTCTTACGAGCAAATTTCTAAAATGACTTTGAAAAATATGGGGTTATTATTAACAGATGCAGGAATTAATGCAAAAATTTACGATTTATCTGGTTGGAAAACGCAAGCTAAATTAGCTTTAAAAGGCGATATGGAAGCTGTGAAAAATTGGGAAAGAAAATAATTTAAAAATTAGACTTTAGTTATTTCGATTTTTTTTATCAGAATTATAAATGACAATTTTTTAAATTTAAATACAGAATTATGAAAACAAAAAATATAGATACTCAAAAAATTACTGCTAAAGTAAATAATGCTTTAGATACTGCTAAAAAATCGTTGAACAAAGCAAATTATTTTGCTTTAAACACAACAGAGGAAGTAGTTACAGAAACAATTACAATTGCTAGTCAATGGCAAAAAGTTACTGAAAAAGCTTTAAAAGGTGGAGTTCAATTATTGGAGAATCAACAAAATTTAATTTTTGATTCTTTAGAAAGCTACAAGAAACATATCATAAACGGAAAAAAGAAATTTAGCAAAGTTTTTGCTTCATAGATGTCCCCTTTTCATAAAAAAAACCAAGTTAAATTTTAACTTGGTTTTTTGTTTTTATATAGGTTGTTTTTCTTAAAACAGGCAAACGTTTCGTATTTTTGTAAGAGAGATTCTACAAGATGAAAAAAAAGAAAAATAGCTCCAAATTAGACATCCTAACTTTATACATGGATTTGGTTTCTGAACAAAAATCGAAACCTGATGATGTTAGTGATTTTTGCGAACAAGTAAATTTAGATGAAGACAATTTCTACGAACATTTTAAGTCTTTAAAAAAAGTTGAAAAGACAATTTTCAATGAACTTTTTAAAAATTCTTTAGAGGTTTTAAATGAAAGTGAAGAGTTTCTTGCTTTTGATGGAAAAAACAAATTACTAAGTCTTTATTTTACATTTTTCGAAAACTTAACACTTAACAGAGAGTATGTAGAAGTGGTTTTAAAAGGATGTAAAAATCAACTAAAATCTTACAAAAGTTTATCTAGTTTAAAAAAGAGTTTTATCGATTTTGTAGATAGTTTGGCCTTGTCTGATAGTATTTTACCAATTGATGGTTTAGAGAAAATACAAACAGGTTTTATAAACCATTCTGCTTGGGTTCAAATGCTCATCACCATTAAATTTTGGTTAGAAGATGAATCTGAATCTTTTGAAAAAACAGATATTTTTATAGAAAAATCAATCAATACCAGTTTCGATATCATAGAGAACAAATTCCTAAAAAATGTTTTTGATTTAGGTAAGTTTGTTTACAAAGAAAAGTTTCAAAAAAACACGGATTAAGGTATGAAAAAAGCAAGCAAAATTCCGATTTCAAAAATTCAAAGAGCCACAAAACTAGTAACAACTGGTGCAAAAGTGGGTGTGAATTATTTAAAATATTATGGTAATAAAATTACAGAATCCGAAGAAACTGCAAGAGAAAAATTAAACCAAGACAATGCAGAAGACATTTACGATAGCTTAAAAGACTTGAAAGGAAGTCCGTTAAAAGTAGCGCAAATGTTAAGTATGGAAAAAAGTATTTTACCAAGAGCGTATGTAGAAAAATTTTCTTTGGCACAATTTTCTGTTCCACCACTTTCTGAAGCATTAGTTTTAAAAACGTTTAAGAAAAGTTTTGGTAAATTTCCATCAGAAATTTATGATGAGTTTGATGTAAAAGCCTATAATGCTGCAAGTATTGGACAAGTTCATAAAGCTAAAAAAGATGGAAAAGAGTTGGCTGTTAAAATTCAATATCCAGGAGTTTCAGATAGTATAAAATCTGATTTAGCAATGCTAAAACCTTTTGTGATTAGAATGTTTAACATGAAAGGCAAAACTTCTGATGAATACTTTTTTGAAGTTCAAGATAAGTTATTAGAGGAAACAGATTATTTTTTAGAAGTAAAACAAAGTCAAGAAATTGTAGACGCTTGTAGTCACATTCCAAACTTGGCTTTTCCAAGATATTACAAAGAATTATCATCTAAGCAAATTATTACGATGGATTGGATGAACGGAATTCATTTATCAGAATTTACAAGCACAAATACCAATCAAGAAAAAGCAAATGCTATTGGGCAAGCTTTGTGGGATTTTTATATGTTCCAGATTCATAATTTGAAAAAAGTACACGCAGATCCTCATCCAGGAAACTTTTTAATTTCTGAAAATGGCGAATTAATTGCCTTAGATTTTGGTTGTATGAAAATAATTCCTTTAGATTTTTACAATCCGTATTTTGTGTTAGCAAAACAAGAAACGTTAGATAATGAAAAACTTTTTGTTGAAAAAATGTTCGATTTAGATATTTTAAGAAAAGAAGATCCAGCAGAAGAATTTGAGTTTTTTAAATCGATGTTTCATGAAATGTTATCGATTTTTACCCAACCTTTTCATGAAGAAGAATTTGATTTTTCCGATCCAGTTTTCTTCGGAAAAATAGCGGAGTTTGGTGAGCGATATTCAAAAAACACAGAATTGCGTTCTTACAACGCAAGTAGAGGATCTAAACACTTTATTTATATGAATAGAACGTTTTTTGGTTTGTATAATTTAATGTTCGATTTAAAGGCAAAAGGAATCAAGATTAATAATTTTAAGAATTTGTAAAATCTTTAGTATTTTCGCATTTCAATTGAGACTTCAAAAGTTTTTTAAAAAAACTTTTGAAGTCTTTAAATATCAAACAAATATGCTTATTATTGGAATTGCAGGAGGAACTGGAAGTGGAAAAACTACTGTTGTAAATCAAATTGTTAAACAATTACCAACAGATGAAGTTTGTGTAATTTCACAAGATTCTTACTACAAAGAAACCCATAATCTTTCTTACGAAGAACGTACAAAAATAAATTTCGATCATCCAAGAGCTATCGATTTTGAGTTGCTAATTAAGCACTTAAAAGATTTAAAAAAAGGAAAAACAATTAAACAACCAGTTTATTCTTTTGTAACTCACAACAGAACAGAAGACTTTTTAAAAACACATCCTAGAAAAGTAGTAATTGTTGAAGGAATTCTTATATTTAACAATGAGGAATTACGTGATCTTTTTGATATAAAAATCTTTGTACACGCAGAAACAGACGAACGTTTAATAAGAAGAGTTCGTAGAGATATTACAGAAAGAGGCAGAGATATTGATGAAGTATTAAATCGTTATCAAAACACTTTAAAACCAATGCACTTGCAGTTTATAGAACCAACTAAAAACTTTGCAGATATTATTATTCCTAATGATAGATACAACACTGTTGCCATTGACGTGGTTAGAAGTGTTATAAATGAGCGCTTATAATGAGTTTTTTCGAACGTTTAAAAAGTAATTCCGTCTTTAAAATCCTTACAAATATTTTTGTAATGATTTTAGTGCCTTTTATTATTTGGATGCTTTTTTTTGATGAAAACTCCTATTTAATTCATCGAAAATTTAATACAGAAATAGAGGATTTAGAAAGCACGATTTCTTTCTACGAAGATAAAATTTCGAATGATAAGGAAACCATCAAAAAATTGCAAGATTCTTTAGAATTAGAACGTTTTGCGAGAGAACAATATTTAATGAAAAAAGAAAACGAAGATATTTATATAATTGAATTTGATACCATAAAAAAATAATGAGTAACTTTCTATTTGATGAATTTGAACCTGTATCTGCAAATGCTTGGAAACAAAAAATTCAAGTAGATTTAAAAGGTGCAGATTATAATGAAACCTTGCTTTGGCAAACTGATGAAGGGATTACTGTAAGACCTTTTTATACGAAAGAAGATAGGACTAATTCACAAATAAATCTACCTAAAAAAGGCTATAACATTTGCCAAACTATTTTTATAGATGATGAAAAAATAGCCAATTCTTTAGCTGTTGATGCCTTAAAAAGAGGTGCAAATGCTATTCAATTCAAAGCTGTTAAAAAATTCGATTATAAAACTGTTCTAAATAAAATTGATGTAAAAAAAACAACAATTTACTTCAAACTTTCTTTTTTAAATGCTGATTTTCAAATAGAACTTTCTAATTTTTGTAATTCAGAAAACACCTTTTTTCAAACAGATATTATTGGCAATTTAGGAAAGATTGGTAATTGGTTTATCAACTTAAAAGAAGACCATAAACAATTAGATAAAATTATTTCAGCAACTCATAATTGTATTTCAATTTCTGGAGATTTATACCAAAATGCTGGCGCTAATTTAAGCCAACAATTGGCATATAGTTTAGCACATGCAAATGAATATCTAAATTATTTTGGTAAAGAAGTAGCTTCTAAAATTCACTTTAATTTTTCAGTTGGCAGCAATTACTTTTTTGAAATTGCAAAATTAAGAGCTTTTCGTATTTTATGGGAATCGCTTTTAAATGAATATGATGTAAAAAATGTAGAGGCTCATATTTTTACACAACCAAGTTTACGTAACAAAACTATTTATGATTATAACGTAAATATGTTGCGAACCACCTCTGAATGCATGAGTGCAATTTTAGGAGGTTCAAACACAATTTCTAATGTTTCTTATGATGAAATTTATCATAAATCAAATGAATTTGGAGAACGAATTTCAAGAAATCAACTCCTAATTTTACAGCAAGAAAGTTACTTAAAAGAAGCGCAAAATTTTGCAGATGGCGCTTATTATATTGAAACAATTACCAATCAATTAGCAGAAAAAGCGTTGGTCATTTTTCAACAAATAGAAAAAGCTGGTGGATTTTTACATCAATTGAAAGCAGGAATCATCCAAAGAAAAATTCAAGAAAGTGCTTCAAAAGAAGACGAAAATTTCAATGATAAAAAAATTGTTTTATTAGGAACAAATATGCAAATCAACAAAGCTGATACAATGAAGCAAGATTTGGAATTGTATCCTTTTGTAAAACAACGAAATATCAAAACAATCATTACTCCAATTATCAGAAAACGTCTTTCTGAAACTGTTGAAAAAGAACGTTTAGACAATGAGTAGAAAAGATGTTTCAAATATAAAATTAGCGAAAAGTGCAAAGCCTAATACAAAAAGCTTTCAGCACGAAGATTTCGTTGCTGGAATTGCTCCGAATTTAAGAGGTCCATATTCAACAATGTACGTTCGTAGACCTTGGACAATTAGGCAATATGCAGGTTTTTCTACTGCAGAAGAAAGCAATGCTTTTTATAGAAGAAATTTAGAAGCTGGGCAAAAAGGATTGTCAGTTGCTTTTGATTTAGCCACTCACAGAGGGTATGATTCTGATCACGAACGTGTGCAAGGAGATGTTGGTAAAGCTGGTGTTGCTATAGATTCTGTGGAAGATATGAAGGTTTTGTTTGATCAAATTCCTTTGGATAAAATGTCGGTTTCTATGACTATGAATGGTGCAGTTTTACCCATTTTAGCTTTTTATATTGTTGCAGCAGAAGAACAAGGTGTTGCTCCTGAATTATTATCAGGAACTATTCAAAATGATATTTTAAAGGAGTTTATGGTACGAAATACCTACATCTATCCTCCTGCTCCATCTATGAAAATTATTGCTGATATTTTTGAATATACTAGCAATAAAATGCCAAAATACAATTCGATTTCAATTTCTGGATATCATATGCAAGAAGCAGGAGCTACTGCAGAAATTGAATTGGCATATACGTTAGCTGATGGTTTAGAATACATTAAAAAAGGAATTGAAACAGGAATGGATATTGATGCTTTTGCACCAAGATTATCGTTCTTTTGGGCAATTGGCATGGATCATTTTACAGAAATTGCCAAATTAAGAGCTGCAAGAATGTTATGGTCCAAAATTGTAAAACAATTCCATCCAAAAAACCAAAAATCGTTAGCTTTAAGAACACATTGCCAAACAAGTGGTTGGTCTTTAACTGAGCAAGATCCTTTTAATAACATTGCCAGAACTACTATTGAAGCAATGGCTGCCGTTTTTGGAGGCACTCAAAGTTTACATACAAATGCATTGGATGAAGCAATTGCTTTACCAACAGATTTTTCTGCAAGAATTGCTAGAAATACACAAATATTTTTACAGCAAGAAACCCATATTACAAAAACAGTAGATCCTTGGGCTGGCAGTTATCATGTTGAAAAATTAACGGAAGATATTGCTAATAAAGCTTGGGAATTAATCAAAGAAGTAGAAGATTTAGGAGGAATGACCAAAGCTATTGAAAAGGGAATTCCGAAGTTACGTATTGAAGAAGCTGCTGCAAAAAAACAAGCAAAAATTGATAGTGGCCAAGATGTAATTGTTGGTGTAAATAAATACAAACTAAAACAAGAAGATCCTTTACATATTTTAGAAGTTGATAATGAAGCTGTTCGTAAATCTCAAATTGAACGTTTAAATCAACTAAAAGCATCAAGAAATTCAGCAGAAGTTGAAAAATGTTTAGTAAATTTAACCAATGCTGCAAAATCGGGTGAAGAAAATCTACTTGATTTAGCTGTAAAAGCAGCAAAGAAAAGAGCTACTTTAGGTGAAATATCTGATGCTTTAGAAGTTGTTTTTGGCAGACATAAGGCTGTGACTAAAACCATATCTGGTGTGTATAGTAAAGAGATAAAAGACGATAAATTATTCAAAAAAGCATCTGAATTAGCAGATAAATTTGCTGAATTAGAAGGAAGACGTCCAAGAATTATGATTGCCAAATTAGGGCAAGATGGTCATGATAGAGGTGCAAAAGTAGTAGCAACTGGATATGCAGATCTAGGTTTTGATGTTGATATTGGACCACTTTTTCAAACACCAGAAGAAGCTACAAAACAAGCTGTAGAAAATGATGTGCATATTTTAGGAATTTCCTCTTTAGCTGCTGGGCATAAAACTTTAGTTCCTCAAGTAATTGCAGAACTTAAAAAACACGGACGAGAAGATATTATGGTGATTGTGGGTGGTGTAATTCCTTCACAAGATTATCAATTTTTATTCGATGCTGGTGCTGTTGGTATTTTTGGTCCTGGAACTAAAATTGCGCAAGCTGCTATCGATTTAATTACGATTTTAATTGATAGTGTAGTTGAGTAGATCTTTAGTAGTATCAAAATCCATTATAAATTAACTTAATCTGCTGATACAGTTAATAAAGATAATTTTTCTTTTTTATCTTTACGTATGGCAAAAATTTTAATTACAGGAGGTACAGGTTTAGTAGGTAGCAGACTTACAAAATTGTTGATGGATAAAAATCACGAAGTTGTAATACTTACCAGAAGTCCTGATGCAAAAAACGAGTATCAATGGGATATTCAAAAGAAAACTATCGATACAAAAGCATTCGAAAATACGGATTATATTATTCATTTGGCTGGAGCTGGAATTGCTGATGAACGCTGGACAGAAGAACGAAAAAAAGTAATTATTGATAGCAGAGTTGAAAGTGCTAATTTACTTTTTGAAACTGTAAAGAAAGAAAACATCAACTTAAAAGGTTTTATTTCTGCTTCTGGAAGTGGTTATTATGGAGCTGTTACAACCGATAAAATTTTTACAGAATTTGACAAAGCTGGGAACGATTTTTTAGGTGAAGTTTGTGAGAAATGGGAAAATGCTGCACATCAATTTAAAGCCTTAAAAATACCTGTAACTATTTTAAGAACTGGTATTGTGTTGTCTGAAAAAGGTGGTGCTTTAGAGAAGATGAAATTGCCAGTAATATCGCCTTTAGGTTCTGGAAAACAATACATGCCTTGGATTCATATTGATGATTTATGTGAAATGTACATCCAAGCTATTGAAAGTAATTTATTGGATGTGTTTAATGCTGTTGGTCCAGAACATCATACAAGTACAACATTTTCTAAAACCTTAGCAAAAAGTATCCATAGACCTTATTTAGGTATTTGTGTGCCTAGCTTTATGCTGAAACTTTTATATGGTGACATGTCTAAAATTCTTTTAGAAGGAAGTAGAATTTCATCAAAAAAAATTGAACAAACTGGATATTCTTTCCAATATGAAACATTGGAAAAAGCTTTAAATAATCTATAAAAGAAAATCCGAGTTAAAAACTCGGATTTTCTTTTGTATTATAATAAAAGGTTACAATCTAAAATGTTGACGTAATATTTAAAGCGACTTCACTCCAAGTTTTAGAAACACCATCTGCACCTGTATGTAACAATTCACATACTTTGTTTAAAGTTCCCAAAGCTTTACCTGCATTCCAATCATTCACATCAATAGTAGCATTCATGCTAAACTTTTTATCAGCAATTGTGTATGTGAAAGGTATGTCTTTTGTTTCGCCATTCATGGTTAATTTTGCGATTCCAGTAGTATCATCTGTAATTATTAATTTCCCAGAAAGCATGTTTGTATCCTCCATGATTCCAAAGAAATTTTTTCTTATTTTAAAATCTCTGCTAGCATCTTTTGTATATAAACTACTAATAGGAATCGAAAATTCGGTGTTATGAATAGCTTCTTTTACAGAGTTTCCTTCACCTCCAGAAAGAACATCAACTTTAGTAAACCAACCATTAACGCCCACTTTTTCTGTAGTTTTATAAGCTACAAAATTAATATCGTTTTCAGCATTTGAAACTGCAAAAGGAGCTGTGCTTTTTTTAGTTTCAACAGCAGGAGTTTCTTTTGAGTCTTCTTTTTTAGCATCAGATTTACAGGCTGAAAAATTAAATACTATTGCTATAAATAAAAATGAAATTATACTTATATTTTTCATCGATTATATTCTTTTGAAATTTAAATTGAGTTCGCTAATTCTATATATTCTTTTTTTGCTTGTTCAGAGCTCATTCCTTTTAATTGCACCCAAGCATTAAATTTAAAAGCACTTCTAACATCTGAACCACTTTTAACTGTAGATTTATTACCAAAATTTGCCTGCTTATAATAAGCATAAAATTTTAGCATAATATCTGGAGCAAGTGCTTTTTTTAATTTTGATATTTTATCAAAAGCAGCTTTATACTCTTCGTCTAAATTGGTTTTATTTTCCTGCGATAATTTGAACACCACCTTTTACTTTATCTCCTAATTTTACATTTACTTTAGTTCCTAAAGGTAAATAAACATCTACTCTAGAACCAAATTTTATAAACCCTGCATCTGTACCTTGCACAACAGTATCACCTACTTTGGCATAATTAACGATTCGCTTTGCTAAGGCACCTGCAATTTGTCTGTATAAAATTTCTCCCATAGAATTATTATCGATAACAACAGTAGTTCTTTCGTTTTCTGTTGATGCCTTTGGGTGCCAAGCAACTAAATATTTACCTGGATGATATTTACTATATTTTATAACTCCACTCATTGCATATCTGGTAACATGCACATTTATTGGAGACATAAAAATTGATATTTGTAATCTTTTATCTTTAAAATATTCTGGCTCTTCAACTTCCTCTATTACAACAACCTTACCATCTACAGGTGCAATTATTGTGTTTTCATCTAAAACTGCAACTCTTTTTGGGTTTCTGAAAAACTGCAATACAATAATTAAAAAAACAATAGCAAAAACTTGAATAGATTTAGTTATCCAAATAATATCAATAAACCTTTCTACTGATAATATAATAGCAATTACAATAATAAAAGTAATGGCAATAATTTTATAGCCTTCTTTATGAAATCGAATCATTTTTAAATAATAAAGTTAATATACAAATATACAAATGGTGCAGCAAACAACAAGCTATCTAACCTGTCTAAAATACCTCCATGACCAGGCATAATATTTCCACTGTCTTTTATGTTTGCTTGTCGTTTAAATTTTGATTCTACTAAATCCCCAATCGTACCAACTAAGGATACAATAACAGCAATAATTAACCAGTTTAAAAGAGAAAAATCTAAATTAAATTTACTAATGACCAAACCTGCAAGTAAAGAGAAAATTAAACCTCCAAAAAGACCTTCTATCGTTTTTTTTGGCGATACTGATGGGAATAATTTATTTTTTCCGAAGTTTTTACCTATTAGAAAAGCAAAAGAATCGTTTACCCAAATAATGCATAAAATACTAATCATTAAATATGGATGAAAACTATTATTATGAAAAGGTAATAAAATTAAAAAACACATAGAAAAAATTATGTATCTTATGGTAGTACCTAATTTAAATCGATCGTTAGTAAATTTTACAGCTTTTTCTGTAAATAACTGATAGATTAAAGATAAAGAAGATAAAATTGTAATTGCTAAAATACCTGTAATTATAAAACTTTCCTGTCTTTTAATCATTAAAAAAAGAACAAAAGGAAAGAAAACATAAGCTGCATAGTTTTTAGTCTTTATCATCTTAGAGAATTCCCAAATAGCTAAAAAACCAAATATTGTAATTAAGACAATATAAGATTCTTGAGAAAAAAGAATGGAAGAGACAAAAATTAAAATGTAAACAATTCCAGAAAAAATCCTTCTTAAAAGGTTGCGCATATTATAAATCTTCTAACAGCAGCAAATATAAGTTTTTTGAGTTATTGTTACCATGGTTTAAAAAATTATCATCATTATTATTAATGTTATAATTTTTTACGGAAGTAATATTGGTAGGTAAGCTACTTTTAAATTTGGATTTAATACCTGTTAAACCTTGACCTGTATCTTTAACTAATTGACTTGTAGTAGCAAAAACAATAAAGTTTTGCGGAAATTCTTTTAATCGAGTACTTTTTAATTGATTTGATGAAAATAAAATATCTCCATTTTCTGCAATTAAATGCTCACAAGAAGTAAGAATAGTTGTGTCTTCATTGTAAGAAGACACAACATTTATACTTTTTTTATCAAATAAAAAATCTAATCTAGTATCTAAAAGGTGAATATCTTCCCAATTATTTTCTGCAATAACTTTTTTAAAATTACTAATTAGTTCTTGCTTATTGATGCTATATAAAAATTTACCACCTTTTTTTACAAAATTATGTACAAAAAGATCATCCAGAGAAAGTTTTACTTCCTGCTTTTTTATTTCTGCATCCTCTTTAGTAGGGAGGTTAAAAAGTTTTTTGAAAAGATTCATTTAATATTATGCTTCAGGTATTTTATCTACTGTAGGAATATTGTCCTCTTTTACAACTTGACCAACCTCTAAATCATTTTCAAAAGGTCTTTTTCCAAAGATTTTTTGTAAATCATCTTTAAAAATAACTTCCTTTTCTAATAATAATTCAGCAAGCACTGTTAATTTTTCTTTATTTTTTGAAAGCAATTCAACAGCTCTTACGTATTGAATTTCTATCATTTTAGAAATTTCTTTATCGATAGTTTTCCCTGTTTCTTCACTATAAGGTTTCACAAAAGAATCGTTTCCTGTAGAATCATAATAAGTAATGTTACCCACTTTATCATTTAATCCATAAACAGTAACCATTGCTCTTGCTTGCTTGGTAACTTTTTCTAAATCGCTTAATGCTCCTGTAGAAATTTTATTAAAGATGATTTTTTCTGCAGCTCTACCCCCTAAAGTAGCACACATTTCATCTAACATTTGGTCTGTTTGCACAATTAGTCTTTCTGCAGGTAAATACCAAGCAGCTCCTAAAGATTGTCCTCTAGGCACAATTGTAACTTTTACCAAAGGTGCTGCATGTTCTAACATCCAACTTACAGTTGCATGACCAGCTTCATGAAAAGCAATTACTTCTTTTTCTTTTGGTGTAATTCTTTTCTTTTTCTTTTCTAAACCACCTACAATTCTATCAACAGCATCTAAAAAGTCTTGATGATGAATTGCTTTTTTACCTTGTCTTGCAGCAATTAACGCAGCTTCATTACACATATTGGCAATATCTGCTCCAGAAAAACCTGGTGTTTGTTGTGCTAAAAATTCAATATTTACATCATCTGCCATTTTTAAAGGCTTAATATGTACTTCAAAAATTTCTTGTCTTTCTCTAATATCTGGTAAATCTACATAAATTTGACGATCAAAACGACCTGCTCTCATTAATGCACTATCTAAAACATCTGCTCTGTTGGTTGCTGCAATAACAATTACATTTACATCTGTTCCAAAACCATCCATTTCTGTTAATAACTGATTCAAAGTATTCTCACGTTCGTCATTTCCACCAGTCATACTATTTTTTCCACGAGCTCTACCAATGGCATCAATCTCATCAATAAAAATAATAGAAGGAGATTTTTGAGCAGCTTGCTTAAATAAATCTCTAACTCTAGAGGCTCCTACACCCACAAACATTTCTACGAAATCTGATCCTGATAAAGAGAAAAATGGTACACCAGCTTCTCCTGCAACAGCTTTCGCTAATAAAGTTTTCCCTGTTCCTGGAGGGCCAACTAGTAAAGCTCCTTTTGGTATTTTACCTCCTAAAGAAGTATATTTATCTGGGTTTTTTAAGAAATCTACAATTTCTTGAACCTCTTCTTTTGCACCTTCTAAACCAGCAACATTTTCGAATGTAGTTTTTACTTTGGTATCTTTATCAAATAATTTAGCTTTCGATTTTCCGATGCTAAAAATTTGACCTCCACCTCCACCTCCAGAGCCTCCTCCAGACATTCTTTTCATAAAAAATAACCATATAGCTATTAAAATGATGAATGGCAAAAAGCTAATAATTGTATCGAAAATACTTGTTCTTTCTTTATTTTCGATGTCTACAATTAAATCTGGTTTTTCTTCTTTTGCTAATTTTATATTTTCTTCAAAATTTCTTTGATCTCCAAAATTATATTCATAAACAGCAGAACCTGGTCTGTAAAATGTTGAATTTGTAAACTCTTTATGCTTTGATTTTTTTAAAGCAGCGTCTGTTAAAAAAATTTGAGCAACATCTTTATTTAAAACAACAATTTTTTCAATATCGTTATCTCTTAAAATTTCGTCAAATTTATTTTTTGAAATACTTTTAGAAGCTAAATCTCCACTACTAAAAAATTGCATAGCTATAATAGCTATTAGTACTGCTCCATAAATCCAATAAGAACTAAATTTAAGTTTTGGTAAATTCGATTTGTTGTCTTTATCTTTATTTTTATCACTCATATGTTATAAAATGAATAGGATTAAACTGGGTTAATTTCGGTGATTTTTGCATCACCCCAAAGGCTTTCAATGTCATAATAATCTCTAACATGCTTTTGAAAAATATGAACCACTACATTTACGTAATCCATTAAAACCCATTCAGAGTTTGTTTGTCCTTCAATATGCCAAGGCTTGTCTTTTAGTTCTTTACTAACTACTTTTTGTACAGATCCAGAAATTGCATTTACTTGTGTATTAGAATTTCCTGAACAGATAATAAAATAATCGCAAACCGTGTTTTCTATCTCTCTTAAATCTAAAAGTTGAATATTTTCTCCTTTTACATCGTCTATACCTTTTATAATCAAAGAGATTAATTCGTCTATGTTTACTTGCTTTTTTGCCATTAATTGTATTCTCTAAATTTTTACAAAGTTATTATATTTTTGCGAGTATTATGTGTAATTTTGAACTACTTTACACATTATTTAACAGTTGAAATTAATCAAACTTAATGCCATTGCTTCTACTAGTTCTTTTTTAAAAGAATTGGCTCAAGATTCTCCGTTAGAAAACTATACAGTTGTAACGACTAACGAGCAAACAAATGGACGAGGACAACAATCCAATTCTTGGGTTTCTCAATCTCATAAAAACCTTACTGTTAGTGTATTTATAAAAGATTTTGATTTAACTATTAATCAACAAAAATACTTAAATTTTGCGATTAGTTTGGCTGTTTTTGAAGTGCTTCTTGAAGAAGAAATTCCAAAACCAACAATCAAATGGCCAAACGACATTATGTCAGCAAATAGTAAAATTTGTGGAATTCTCATCGAAAATAGTATCAAAAATCAAAAAATTTATGCGACAATTGTTGGTATTGGACTAAATATTAATCAAACTGAATTTCCAGATTCTTTAAAAAATGTAACTTCTTTAAAGAAAATAAAAGGCATCGACTTTAATCTTAATGAACTTCTTTTAAAGTTGATTGAAAAAATTAAGGGAAAAATACAGCTTTTAGCATCCAAAAAATATGATGTTTTGGAAAATGAGTATTTACAAGTTTTATACAAAAAAAACATCCCAACTATGTTTAAAGATAGTAGCGATGTTTTGTTTATGGGTATAATTTCTGGAATCTCTGCTTCTGGAAATCTTCTTGTTGAATTAGAAGATGAAACCATTAAAGAATTTGGAATTAAAGAAATTTCTTTAGCTTAAATTTTCTGTAAATTATCCGTTAACGTTTCAATAAAACTATTCAAAGGTCTTTTAACCATCATTGCCATCATTGCATTAAATTTTCCGTTAAATTCTAATTGAACTTCACTTGAAGTATCATTAATTGCAGTAATATTTGCCACTAACTGAAAATCTAATTTGCTACTTGCAGCTCCTAATGTAATGTTAGAATATTCTGTAGCATCTTTTAAAACCAACCTAATTTCTGGCATTCCTTTTAAACCAAATATGAAAGAATCTCCATCAACTTCAAATTTTTGGATAGATGCTGGCATTAATTGCTCAAAATTCTTTAAATCTGATAAAAACTCGAATGTTTCTTTTTGAGATTTATTTACAATTACCTTATTACCTTCTATATTCATTTTGGTTTATTTATTTTATTTATTGTCTCCACTCACTAGGATTTGCTCTCCATTCTTGCAAGGTAAGCAATTCTTTTTCAGAAATATAATTACTATCTAAAGCTTGCTCTAACAAGTCTTCGTAGTTACTTAATGTTTTTAAACTGATGTTTTTCTCCTTAAAATTTTTAGTAGCAACATCAAATCCATAAGAAAATATTGCAACCATTCCTTTTACAACAGCACCAGCTTCTTTTAGAGCAGCAACAGCATTTAAACTACTATTTCCTGTACTAATTAAATCTTCGATGACCACCACATTTTGGCCACGTTCTAAATGCCCTTCAATTTGGTTTTTTCTACCATGAGATTTTGGTTCTGGCCTAACATATACAAAAGGTACACCTAATTCTTGTGCCACTAAAATACCAATTGCAATTGCACCTGTTGCAACACCTGCAATAACATCTGGCTTACCATATTCTAATTCTGTAATTTTAGCAATTTCTTCTTTTAAAAATACACGAACAGAAGGATAAGATAGTGTTATCCTATTATCACAATAAATAGGAGATTTCCAACCAGAAGCCCACTGAAAAGGATCGTTTGGATTTAATTTAATAGCTTTTATTTGCAATAAAAGTTCAGCTGTTTTTTTTGAAGTATCTTTGTTCTTAACCATGTCGCAAATGTATAAAGTTTTTGTAAATGATAAACCAATAATTATCACATCTTCGTCGAAAAAAGAAAATAATTTTCCTGTATATCTTTTTAAAGATATTGTTTTTGATGAAATTTTTTATAAGCTTCAAAATGATGCTATTAATGGCATTAACATTTATTCTATAGATTTAGAAAACGATTGGAACTCTTTTTTAAAGAACCTAAAAGTGGTTCCTGCTGCTGGTGGTTTGGTTTTAAATGATCAAAAAGAAGTGCTTTTTATTTATAGAAATACCATTTGGGATTTACCAAAAGGTAGAATTGAAAAAGGTGAATCGATTGAAACTGCTGCCATAAGAGAAGTTGAAGAAGAATGTGGTATTTTTAATTTAACTATCGAAAAAAAATTAGTTGTAACCTATCATATTTATTTTCAAAATGGAATTCGTTTAAAAGAAACCCATTGGTTTTTAATGAATTCTGATTATAAAGGTGCTTTAACACCTCAATTGGAAGAAGGAATTACAGAAGTTGTTTTCAAAAATGAACATCAAACTAAAAAAGCCTTGCAAAATACCTATGCTAATATTAAATTAGTGTATGATACTTATAAAGATCTCTAGTTTTTTAAAAAAAGCTACTATCTTTGCCCCCTTCTAAAAATAAGCAAAATATAATGACAGAATTTATCAAAAAAATAACTCCCAATGCAAAAGACGATGTTTTAGCAGGAATTACAGTTTCTCTTGCCATGATTCCTGAAGTTGTAGCGTTTGCTTTTGTGGCGCAAATAGATCCTTTAGTGGCACTTTCTGGTGCTTTTATAATTGGTTTAATCACCGCAATTTTTGGTGGAAGACCAGGTTTAATTTCTGGTGCAGCTGGTGCAGTTGCTGTTATTTTTGTTACCATGATTGCTGAAGGACATACCAAAGGAATGTTGTTTGATACACCAATTGATAACATGGGTTATTTTTATCTCTTGGGTTGTGTTATTTTAATGGGCGTTATTCAAATTTTGGCTGGGGTTTTTAAATTAGGGCGTTTTGTTCGTTTAATTCCACATTCTGTAATGATGGGTTTCGTAAACGGATTAGCAATCGTTATTTTTTGGGCGCAAGTTAAAATGTTTACCCATAAATCTTTAGAAGTTTCTACTGATGGTGTAAAAAGTTACGTAAGCTCTTATATGCAAGGAACTGAACTTTATATTATGTTAGGTTTGGTTGCTTTAACTATGGCAATTATTTGGTTATTACCTAAAATTACTAAAAAATTACCTGCTTCTTTAACTGCTATTTTAGTAACTACAGGTATTGTAGTTTTCTCTGGAATGGAGGTTTCTACTGTAGGTTCTTATATTATTGAAGGTGGAGGAACTGGTTTAAAAGGCGAATTCCCAACTCCGAATTTAGAGCTTTGGCAAAACTTACCTTTTAATTTAGATACGCTTACGTTTATTTTACCTTTTGCATTTTTAGCAGCTTCTGTGGGTTTAATTGAGTCTTTAATGACGATGAATTTGGTAGATGAATTAACAGAAACCAGAGGAAATGGAAACAAGGAATGTGTGGCTCAAGGTGCTGGAAATATTTTAAGTGGTCTTTTTGGTGGAACAGGTGGTTGTGGAATGATTGGACAAACAGTCATCAACATTAATGCTGGTGGACGTGGACGTTTATCTGGAATTATGATGGCAGTTACCTTATTAACCTTTATTCTTTTTACTGATAAATTAATTGAACAAGTGCCAATTGCAGCGTTAATTGGGGTGATGTTTATGATGGTGATTGAAACTTTTGCTTGGTCTAGTTTTAGAATTTTAAAGAAAATTCCAAAGTCGGATGCTTTTGTTTTAATAACTGTTTCTGCAGTTACTGTAATTTACGATTTAGCCATTGCCGTTTTTGTAGGGGTAATTATTTCTGCTTTAGCTTTTGCTTGGGAAAATGCTAAGAAAATTAGAGCTAGAAAACGTTTTAGAGCAGATGGAACTAAAGTATATGAAATTTGGGGACCTTTATTTTTTGGAAGTATTTCTGCATTCAATGAAAAGTTCGATGTTAAAAATGACCCTGATTATGTAGAAATTGATTTTGTAGAAGCTCGTATTTCAGATCATTCTGCTATTGAAGCTATTTTTGCTTTGGTAGAAAAATATAAAGCTGCCAACAAGAAAATAATTTTGAAACATTTAAGTGAAGATTGTAAAGTTTTACTCTATAAAGCTTCACCAATTTTTAAAGATATTATTATAGAAGATATTGATGATCCTCGTTATCATTTAGCTGCAAATCCAGAGAAGTTTCCAAAACCACTTGGGGAGTATAAGTTTTAGAAACTTATACGTAAATTATAAAATGTTAGAAATCCGAGACTTTGTCTTGGATTTTTTTGTTTGCAAAAAAATAATCTAATCATATTTTTGTTATTTTAAAAACAATCTTGTGCTCACAACCTTCACAATAAATGAAACTTCCATTATCAACAATTTTATTTTTTACGTTGATATTGAAATCACAAACTGGACAATTAATTTCATCTACAAAATTAATTTTTATTGGAGGGTCTAAAACTGTTTTGATTTCTGAAATTGAAAAGTCATTCATTATATATTGAATTTATTAAAAATATAATTAGGTAATTAAAAAACTATGAGATAAAACAAATATATCAAAATGATACTTATTGTATGTTGATTTACGCATACAATAAGTATAGTTTAGATTTATGGTAAATAAATTTATTTTAAAAGAGTTTGGTATTCGTATTCGAGAACTAAGAACTAAACGAAATCTAAGTCAGGAACAACTTTCTTTTAAAACAGGTTTCCATAGAACTTATATAGGAATGATTGAAAGAGGTGAAAGAAATATTTCCCTTACAAATATTGCTGTTTTCTCAAAAGTTTTTGAAATAGAAATTTCTGACTTGCTAAACTTCAAAAATCAAAACTCAAAATTAAATTATCATAATTATCAACTTAAATCTGATAATTAGATGAGTAGAGCTTATTATAATAACTCCATTTTAAATTTCATTACTGAAAATTCAGATACCATTTTAGGAAAATTAAGCTTAAACCACAGTAATCGTTCATTAGAAGATTTACAAAAGAATGCATGGGTTAAACAAATTGAAATCCTTAAAAAGGAACTAATTGGAATAGATGGTTCAATTTATTTTGAATTTCAAATTCCTAGGATGGGAAAAAGAGTTGATAATATTATAATTGTTAAAGATTGTGTATTTGTAATTGAATTTAAAGTTGGTGACTCCACTTATGGAAAACATGCAAAAAATCAAGTAATTGATTATTGCTTAGATTTAAAAAATTTTCATGAAGGAAGTCATATCACCAAATTAGTTCCTGTATTAATAGCTACAAATGCAGAAGAATGTATTTTTAATATTGATGAAGTCCTAGAACATTATCAAGTTGCAAAATGTAATAAATCAGGCATAAGGAATATTATTGAGAAATTTATTAAAAATTCAGTAAATAAAATTGATGTTAAAATCTGGGAAAATTCAATTTACAAACCGACACCTACAATTATAGAATTTGCACAAGCACTTTATCAAGGACATAATGTTGAAGAAATTGCTAGGCATGATTCTGAAAAAGTAAACCTTACAAAAACTTCAAATTATATTAATGAGGTTATTGAAAAATCAAAATTAAATAATAAAAAATCAATTTGTTTTGTTACTGGAGTTCCAGGAGCAGGTAAAACTTTGGCAGGTTTAAATATAGCAAATGAAAGAATGAAAGCTGATGAAGATGAGCATGCTGTTTTTCTTTCAGGAAATGGTCCATTGGTAGATGTTTTAAGAGAAGCATTAGCAAGAAATTTTGTAAAAACATCAAAAGAAAAAGGTATTCAAGCAACTAAGGAAAATGCAAAAAGAAGAACAAGTGCGTTTATTCAAAATATTCATCATTTTAGAGATGAATATTTAAAACACAATGTTGAACCAACAGAAAAGGTTGTTGTTTTTGATGAAGCTCAAAGAGCATGGACTAAAAAGCAAGTTAGTTCATTTATGAAAAGAAAAAAAGGTATTGAAGATTTTTCAATGTCAGAACCAGAATTATTAATTGATGTAATGAATCGTCATAAAGATTGGTGCACAATAGTTTGTTTAATAGGTGGAGGTCAAGAAATAAACACAGGAGAAGCAGGTTTAGAAGAATGGGTTAATACTTTTCAATACAAATTTAAAGATTGGGAAATTCATTTTTCAAATTCAATTGTTAATAGTCCAAACTATATAAAAACAGAAATACAAAAAAAATGGCTACAAGAAAATGGATTTTCTGAAACAGACTTACATTTAGCAGTTTCAATGCGTTCTTTTAGGTCAGAACAAGTTTCTGAATTTGTACACGAATTATTAGAATTAAATTTTGACAACACAAAAAAACTATACTCAGAGATTAAAAATTCATTTCCAATATTTTTAACAAGAGACATAAACATTGCAAAAAAATGGTTAAGAAAAGAAAGTAAAGGAACAGAAAGAATAGGATTAATTGCTTCTTCAGGAGCCAGAAGATTAAAAGCATTAGGAATTGATGTTAAAAATGAAATATCTGCTCCTAATTGGTTTTTAAACTCAAGTGATGATATTCGGTCCTCATACTTCCTTGAAGATATTGCAACAGAATTTGACATTCAAGGTTTAGAAATTGATAGAACATGTTTGATTTGGGGAGCAAATTTTCATATTAGTAAAAATCAATGGAAGTACCAAAGTTTTAGAGGTACTAAATGGATGAATATAAATCAAGAAGTTAGTAAAGAATATCTCAAAAATACTTATCGTGTTTTATTAACTAGAGCAAGACAAGGAATGGTTATTTTTATTCCTAAAGGTTCAAATATAGACCATACAAGACCAATTGAATTTTACGATGGAACTTATAAATATTTCAAAGAAATTGGAATTGAAGAATTATCCTAAATTTTAGCTTCTATATATTATAATCCCCAATCAAAACAAAACACAAACAGGATTTGGCACAAAAACTTCATCCACAAAACTTAATTTACCTGTTTTAG
Organism: Polaribacter vadi; assembly: GCF_001761365.1. Taxonomy (NCBI): domain Bacteria; kingdom Pseudomonadati; phylum Bacteroidota; class Flavobacteriia; order Flavobacteriales; family Flavobacteriaceae; genus Polaribacter; species Polaribacter vadi. Next base: position 1,509,228 of record NZ_CP017477.1, read on the forward strand.
AATCTCTTTTAAAACAAACAATATTGTTAGAATCTTTATTGGCAACTAATAGAAAATTGTCATCTGGAGATAAAGAAAAATTACGTGGATGTTTGCCTTTCACATTTTGAAAACCAACCAAATTTAAAGTTCCATTTTCTGGATTTACTTTATAAATTACTATCGATTCGTGTCCACGATTGGAAGCATATACAAATTGGCCATCTTTAGAAATATGAATATCAGCAGCTTTGCTGTATTTCTTAAAATCTTTTGGCAACATTGCTATTGTTTGGTCAACCGTATATAAATTCTCTTTTTCTTTTACCAAAGAAACTGTGCTATTCAACTCATTTACAACATACATCCATTTATTATTTGGGTGAAAAGTAAAATGTCTAGGCCCTGCACCAACATTCATATTCAGCGTTTTTTGATTGGTAAAAGCTAACTCTTTTTTTTGTGTATCAAAAGTTGAAAACCAAAGCTGATTGGTTCCTAAATCAACAGAAATAATTTCGTTATTTCTTGGGTGATATTTCGCAAAATGTGCGTGTGGTGTTTGCTGTTTTGGATTGATATCATTCCCTACATGTTGCTGAACAGCTAATAAATTTGTCAATCCATTTTGATCATCAATTTCTAAAAAACCAACATTTCCACCTGAATAATTGGCAACCAACACTTGATTTTTATCATTTATAGAAACAAAACAAGGATGTGCTCCTCCAGATTTCGATTTGCTCACAAAAACCAAACTATCTTTTTCTATTCTAAAAGAATTCACATAACCTGTTCCGTTTTCGTTGGTCTCATCTACTGCCAATAATGTTTTGTTATCTTTAGTTTTTGCCAAATAAGAAGGGTTATCTGTTTTTGCAACCAAACCAATTTGCTTCAGTTTTCCTGCTGCATTTAACTGATACTTATAAATACCTTCACTTTCTCCATTCGTATACGTGCCAACGTAAAAATTGGATCCTGTTTTCTCTTTAACTTTAGACATAGAACAACTAAAAAAAAGCGTGATTACAATAAACATTGATATTTTTTTCATCATTTATAAATTTTAAAAACTGGTAAACGCAAATGTGCCTTTTCATAATTTTGCGAATTTTTATAGATAAAATCTAATTGTGCTCTAGGATTTTTCGCAAACTCTTTATCAGCAGTTAATTTTTCTTCGAATTCTTTTGTGAGTGCTCTATTTTCAGTTAATAATTCTTCTGCAACATCTTCAAAAACATAGGCAGAATAACCTTCTTTTTGCTGTAAAATAGTATCGAAAAAGTTCCAATTAAAAAACGAATCTGTTGCTTCTGCTTCCAATGTTTCTAACAAATAACGAACGCCATTTTGTTTTGTTGGTATGTATAAATCGCCCTTTTTAAAGTTGATATTCTCAACAGACGCTACTATGGAGGTATTATAATGTAAATAATGTCCTTCATAAGGCGAATTTCTTGTCTCATAATCTTTGATATGATTTACAGTAACCGAAATTGTAGTGTCTTTTTCAAGTTTCGTATATTCAATTTTATTGTTGTTTAATCGCTCAATAATATCATGCCAACCTTTCGATAAAATATAGGCATTTGGTATGATAATTTCTTTGGTTGCTGTAAACTCATCATAATAATTCACCTCTTTTTCAAAAGGTTTATTTTTATCGTAAAACAAACGCTGTCCATTGGTTACTTTGCTATCCATCATTTCACCTTCATAGCCTTTAAAATTTAAAGTTCTGTAGTTTTCTTTATCAACTGTAAACTCAATTGAATATTTTTTCTTAGCTAAAATTTTATCGGTTGCTTTTGCGCGTAAATCTTTTATCTTTTTTGAATTTTTCTCTGCAAAATCAAAAGTCGAAAACAACAATTCATAGGTTTGTTCCACTCTAATTTTATACGGTTTTAGCATGTGTGTTTCTACCATTAAACCTAAGGTATTAAACAATGTTGTGTACCCTGTAGAATATCTGGGCGAATCGAAAAATTGAGAAAAACCAGCTTCTGGTGTGTTGCCCCAAACATTTACATAAGGCGTAATGATAATGCCTTTTTCTTGCAAAGACCCTTCTATTTGAGGACGCATTTCGTTTTGTAAAAAAGAACCCAAATTACCACCCAACTTATTATGTTGCGTAAATAAATGCGTTAATGCATATTGATAATCTGCGCCATTACTCACATGATTATCAACAAAAACATCTGGATTTACAGCGTGAAAAATCTCAGCAAAAGCAGCTGCGTTTTTAGTGTCCTGTTTTATAAAATCTCTATTTAAATCGAAATTTCTGGCATTTCCTCTAAAACCATATGCTAAAGGGCCATTTTGATTGGCTCTTGTGTGCGAATTTCGGTTTAAAGAACCCCCAATATTATACACAGGAATTACACAAATAATCGAGTTTTCGTATTTCGATTTTAGAGAATCATTTTGAACCAAATCTCTCAACAACATCATAGAAGCATCAATTCCATCAGATTCTCCAGGATGAATTCCGTTATTGATTAAAATTCTGTTTTTCGGCGATTTTTTAATTTCATCAACATTATAAATTCCTTCTCTGTTATACACCACCAAATGCAAAGGTTCACCTGAATCTGTTTGTCCAAAAGAGAATAACGAAATTTGAGAATATTCTTCTGATAATTTTTTATAATAGTCAATTACAGCTTCGTATTCTGGAGTTTCTGTTCCTTTGGATGTTTCAAAAAGAGTCGTAAAGTCTGTTTTTTCTTTGGATGATTTGTTGCAAGAAATTAGTACTAAAAAGGTAAATAATAAAAGTATCTTTTTCATTTTAATGTTGGTTGATGGTTTTAAAAATAATCAAACTAATTTTTAAATATAAATTTTGGTTTAATTTCTTCTTTTTCTAAGCTATGCTTTTCTTTAACTTGATTGATAGTTTCTCTCTCTAAAACTGTCATACTCCTTTTGAAACAATCTTCTTTTAATTTTTTCCAATTTTTTAAATCTGTTTTTTTTGGAATTGCAACTTTATATCCAAGACAATATAAATCTTCTTTACAAGAATTACATTTTGGTATAAAGTTAGTTGATTTAGGTTCTCTTTTTGAATAGCGACAATCAAAACAAACCCAATTATGATTAGAACTCATTAGTTTTATTTTACACGCACACTTTTAGGGACTAATTTTGTGTAATCGCCATTATTTCGAATTACATCTCTTACTATTGATGATGAAATATAAGACGTTTTTGCAGCCGTTAATAAAAAAACGGTTTCTATGGGCGCTAAATCTCTATTGGTGTGTGCAATTGCTTTTTCGAACTCAAAATCTGCAGGATTTCTTAAGCCTCTTAAAATAAAATCGACGTTATTTTTTTGACAAAAATCGACAGTTAAACCTTTATAAGTAACCACTTTTATATTCGGTTCGTTTTTAAAACAGTCTTCAATAAATTTTTTGCGTTCTTCTAAAGAAAACATATATTTTTTATCGGCATTAATTCCAATAGCAATAATAAGTTCATCAAAAAGTTTTGCACCTCTTTTGATGACGTCATAATGTCCTGAAGTTATCGGATCAAAAGATCCTGGAAAAACTGCTTTTTTCATATTTTTATTTTAGTTGATGATTTCAATTGCCACGAATTCACGAATTATTTTAAAAAAAAATATAAAATTGTTTTTTAATTTGTGAATTCGTGGCAAAAATTATTTTAAAGCCATTTGAATTGAATTATCAAATAACTCAAACAAACTAATTCCAGCTGCATTTGCTTGTTGAGGCAAAATACTTTGCAACGTCATTCCTGGTACTGTATTTATTTCCAAAAAGTGAGGCTCGTCATTTACAAAAATATATTCTGCTCTCGAAAAACCACGCATATTTAAAGCTTTATACACTTTCTTGGCAACCTCTTCTACCCTCTTTTTTGCTTCGGATGAAATTCTTGCTGGTGTAATTTCTTGTGATTTTCCTTCGTATTTTGCTTCATAATCAAAGAAATCATTTTCTGAAACGATTTCTGTAATTGGCAACACTTTTATGGCTCCTTTATATTGAATAACGCCTACAGAAACTTCAGTTCCATTTAAAAAAGATTCAATTAAAATGGACGAATCTTCTTTGTAAGCAGTTTCAATTCCTTGTAAAACTTCTTCATTCGTATAAGCTTTGGAAATTCCGTAACTAGAACCTGCATTGTTTGGTTTTATAAAACATGGCAAACCAACTTTGGCAATAATTTCATCAGCATTAATTACATCGCCTTTGTTTAAATAAACAGAAATTGCTGTTTTAATACCATATTCTTTCACCACACTTAACGTGTCTCTTTTATTAAATGTTAAAGCCATTTGATAAAAAGGCGCAGAAGTATGTGGAATATTTAGCAATTCTAAATAGCTTAAAATCATTCCATTTTCGCCAGGATTTCCGTGAATCGCATTAAAAACACAATCGAAAGTGATTTTTTTATCACCTAAAACAAAAGAAAAATCGTTTTTATCAATTTGATATTCTGTATTTTCATCATCTAAAACCACCCATTTTTCTTTTAAAATATGCACTCTATAAGGAGTATATTTCTCTGTATCTAAATGATTATACACAACATTTCCGCTTTTTAAAGAAATGTTAACTTCGGACGAATAGCCGCCCATAATTATGGCAATATTTTTTTTCATCAATCAAATTTATACAAACAAATTTATCAAAATATAAATAGAAACTGCAACGTTTAGTTTTTATATATTTGTGCATCAAAAAAAAACATTCTATGAGTATTCTTCAGTTTTTAAAAAGCAAGTCGTTTTTTAAACAAATTGCCATTGCAATTGTAGGTTTTGTCATCTTATTTTTCGTCTTAAAATTTTGGTTGAATGTGACTACAAATCACGATCAAAAAATTCAAGTTCCTGATTTACATAAACTAACCATTAGCGAAGCTCAAAGAAAACTAAACGAATTAAATTTAGATTTTAAAGTAATTGATAGCGCAAGTTACAATCCTGAATATCCTAAAAGGTCTGTGATTGAGCAAAGTCCTGAAGGTGGTGAATTCGTAAAAGAAAAGCGTAAAATTTACTTAACTTTAAATCCATCAAAATATAGAGATATTACCATTCCTGATTTAAATGGACGTACAAAAAGGCAAGCAGAGTCTGAATTACAAGCCATTGGTTTTATTGTTGGCACAGATTACACCTATGTTAGAGATATTGGTTTGGATGTTGTTAGAGGTTTGCGTCACAAAGGAAAAATTATAAATCCGAATGATAAATTGCCTAAAAACTCTATTATTGAGTTGGTTTTGGGTGATGGGAATAGGTAGGAAGTTGGAAGTTGGAAGTTGGAAGTTGGAAGTTGGAAGTTGGAAGTTAAAAACTAAAAGAAGTTGGAAGAAAATCAAAATTTAGAATCTGAAAGTGACGATTTATATGAACATTATAAATTTACGGCTAGTGAAGGGCAAGAACCTTTAAGAGTTGATAAATTTTTAATGAATTTCATAGAAAACGCAACCAGAAATAAAGTACAACAAGCTGCAAAAGCAGGCAATGTTTTGGTGAATGAAGTTGCTGTAAAATCGAATCATAAAGTAAAGCCAAAAGATATTGTGAGAGTGGTTTTGGCGTATCCACCAGCAGAAAATTTATTGGTTGCAGAAGATATTCCTTTGGATATTGTTTTTGAAGATGATACTGTAATTGTTGTAAATAAACCTGCAGGAATGGTTGTACATCCAGGTCATGGAAATTATTCAGGAACCTTGGTAAATGGCTTAATTCATCATATTGAAAACTTGCCAACAAATAGCAATGAACGTCCAGGTTTGGTACATAGAATTGATAAAGATACCAGTGGTTTGTTAGTGGTTGCAAAAACCGAATTTGCCATGGCACATTTATCGAAACAATTTTTCGACAGAACTACAGAGCGTTTGTATTATGCTTTGGTTTGGGGAAATATTGAAGATGATGAAGGTACCATTGAAGGCAATATTGGCAGAAGTTTAAAAAACCGTTTGCAAATGGCTGTTTTTCCTGATGGCGATTTTGGCAAACACGCAGTTACGCATTTTAAAGTTTTAGAACGTTTAACCTACGTAACTTTAGTGCAATGTAAGTTAGAAACTGGAAGAACGCACCAAATTAGAGCACATTTTAAACATATTGGTCATACACTTTTTAATGATGAAAGATATGGAGGAGATGCTGTTTTAAAAGGAACCACTTTTACCAAATACAAACAATTTGTACAGAACTGTTTTAAGGTTTTACCAAGACAAGCTTTACACGCAAAAACACTAGGTTTTACACATCCAAAAACTGGCGAATTTATGCAGTTTAATACTGATGTACCTTCTGATATGGTTGAGTGTTTAGAAAAATGGAGAACGTATAGTGAGCATTCTAAAGATGTAGAAACTGAGTAGATTTTAGACTAATTACTCCATCATCCAAGCAATTAAATTTTCTTTGTTGATGATGGACCAACTATGAGGATGCCTGTCACCATTTGCTCTATATCCTTTATTTTCTGTTGTAATATATTCAACATTTTTAAAGTTTTGCTTTTTGAGTGATGCTGACAACTCTTGAATATAAAATGCATTTGTTTGATTAAATTCTCTATTTCTGTTCTCTTTCCACCAAATTGAATCAGGTTCTATGTAGAATCTTAATTTTGTATTTTTAAGATTTGCTAAATTTTTAGTATAATCAGATTCAGAAGTATATACAGCATATTTTTCATAGTTGGAAATACTATCTTTTGGGTTCCCTAAAGTTTCTTCAAATAAGTTGAGAACCCAAGTACTTTCTGCTACAGAAACGTCAGAAAAATTATTTTTAATGTTTAGTTGAGATGTTTTGTACAAAGCCAATAAATCGATTGGAGAATCTGCGATAAAAACACCTTTTGGAGCAATGTAAAATTCTTTCTTACCAAGTATATAATTGCTAATATGCAGACTTACAACTCCTCCACTTGAAAAACCTCCAATAAAAATATCCTTTTTATGTAAATTATGTTTTTCTAAAGTGCTTTGTAATAGTTTTGCTAACTCCTTTTTCTCACTTTCTAACAACCATAATTTCTTACTGTAATTCATCAACAATACATTTATATTGTTGTCTTTTGCAATTGTAAGAATATCGAATTCCCTTTTTATAGCTGTTGGGTTTTCGCCAAAACCTCCAAATAAAATTAAAACTGTTTTTGAGTTTTCAGTGGCTTTTATCAATTCGAAATTATCTGTTACAATAACTTCATTTTTGGTTTCTTTTTTTATGGATGTTTTCTTTTCTGATTTGCAAGAAATTAAAACTGACAGTAATACTACTAACACAAAAAGTTTATTCATTGTAAAGGTTTGTAATTAGTGGATACTTTTATTTTTCTATTGAAGTTTTTATTTGTTGTTTGAGGATGTTAGGCCCAGTTTTTAATTACATAAACTTCTTGAGACATAACTTTTATTTCCATTTGAGTTTATATAATAACATCCACCTCTTGAACCCCTGTAATATGATCTAGAATATGTTCTTTTTTTCTCATTAGTCTTTTTAGTACTTTCTTTCGATAATAAAGAATTTGAATATGTATTATCGCTCTTTTTTGCAAGTTTTAGTTCTCTAACATTTTTTATTTGTCTAATATCTTTTTCCTTTATATATCCAATTTTATTATTATAAATAGCTTTGAAGTATGTTCCATATGCATAATATTCAATTAAATAAATATTTGTTTTCTTTTTAGGGAATTCAATTATTTTAGAGTTTTCATTTGGTGTTTCATAAAAACTACAATTCCTTTTTAAAAGTGTTGTTATTGCATTTTTTTTAAAATTTAGAATAGTGATTTTTGAATTGTTATTTCTAATTTTTGTATCAATATCACTTATCTGATTTTCAATGCTCTTTTTCTTTTCAAGAAGAGTTGCTTTTTCAGTTTTTAACGTTTCATTCAGTTTTTCCAAATCCGTAGAATTTTGAGAAAAACAAAATGTTGAACTTAATAATATAAATAAAACTATCTTTTTCATATGTTCGCTTTTTTTATTATATCTAATTTACTACATAACAACCTTTTATACAAACAACTTATAAAATTAATAATTTAATATTACTATAATCCTGTAAAAAAACCTAAAAAGTTCGTGTAATAAGTTTTTCGGCTTTAGCATTCGAATGTATGTTGATATTAAAATCGACAACTCCTAAAACAAGTTCTTCTTCTGTAATTACCTCAACCTTCCACTCACCTGCTCTCACATTATTTTTATAGGTAAAACCTCTAAAACCATTATCTCTTCCTCCAACAATTTCATATCCGATTTTATCGACAGTTTGCCAATCATCTAGGTTTTCATCAAACCATTTCCATCTGTGATAAATTTTCTTTTTTAAATCTGTTGGTGCAAAAACCGATGTAAAAACATACACAGGTTTGTTGGTTTGTTTATTAAAATCTGCTTTATGATCTCTCCAAAATAAATACCATTTATCAACTTCGTAGGTAACTTTATAGGTTGCCCCAATTTTCTGAATATTATAAGCAACTAAACCTTGGTCTAAAGCTAAGGGAACTGGTGGAATCAATTTTAAAAAGTATAAAGAATTTATCAATATGTAAATGGACATAATCATGCTTAACATTTTCCATTTTACAATTTCAGTTTGTGCAGAAATGCTCGATTTGTAAATAAGTATGATTAAACATAAGGTTGATATTAAACTCAATACTCCAGAAACTAAAAAAATAACGGTGTTCATTTTTTTTAGGATTACTGGTAAAAAGAAGCTTAAAAAGATAAAGTTTACAAAAAAATAAAAGCCGAACTGTAAATATTTATTAGAGATTCTTTTTCGTAAAAATTCGTTTGCGATAAAGAGTAATATCAATATAAAAAAGAAGGTTGCCGTTTTTGAGAGCGAAACACTTCTTGAAAAATAAATAACGTAGGCACTTGATAATCCCCCTAAAAAAAACTGAATGGCTAATGGTAAATAATGTCCATATTTCTGAACAAATTTATTATCCCATTTTTCTGATCCCACTAAATTATACAAATAAATACTGATGGTTAACAAGGTCATGTATGTGCAGAGTATCACAATATCATACAACCTGTCAATTCTACCTAGGGTTAAAGAATCCCAAGTAAAACCAGCAATAAAAAATAAAATTGGTGCATATTTTTGATGTTTTTCAACAAAATAATGCAACTTACTTTTTTTATATTTTATCAATATTTTTCTCATCATTATACTTCTAATGTATCAAACAGCTTATAAATTATTTCAATACAAATATCAATAGAAAACAAGTTGATAATTTTAAATCAATTGTGATCATTTGTATCTTTACAAATATAAAAGTACTATAATATCTTTAATAAAATTCAAAAATGAAAATCATTATATCTCCAGCTAAATCATTAGATTTTGAAAGCAAAGTACCAACTAGTTTGCATACACAGCCTCGTTTTTTAGACCAAGCTGAGAAACTGAATAAAAAATTAAAAACACTTTCTAAAAATAAATTATCGGATTTAATGAAGATTTCTGATGATTTGGCTGCATTAAATTACGAACGCAACCAAACTTGGCAAACACCTTTTACCAAAGAAAACTCAAAACAAGCAATTTACGCTTTTACTGGTGCCGTTTTTCAGGGAATTGATGTGCAGACTTTATCCGAAGAAAAAATTCCTTTATTGCAAGAAAATTTAAGAATTTTATCAGGTTTGTATGGTTTATTAAAACCTTTAGATTTAATTCAGCCTTACAGATTAGAAATGGGAACACGTTTAAAAGTGGGCACAAAAGACAACTTATACAAGTTTTGGGATGATGCTGTTGCCAAAGCTTTAAATGATGAATTAGCAGATGATGAATTGCTAGTGAATTTAGCAAGTGCAGAGTATTTTAAAGTGATTCCTAAAAAAGTTTTAAAGGTTGATATGATTACACCTGTCTTTAAAGATTTTAAAAACGGAGAATATAAAACAATTATGACCTATGCAAAAATGGCACGTGGTTATATGGTTCGTTATATAATTGAGAATAACGTTAAAACGATTGAAGATTTAAAAGGTTTTAATGTAGAGAAATATCGTTTTTCTGAAGAATTATCTAAAGGAAATGAATTGGTATTTACAAGATAAGAAAAAGTTGGCAGTTGGCATTAGCAATATGCAGTTTCTCACTGTTAACTGCTACTGCTAACTGCCAACTGAATACTGAATACTGAATTTAACAATCTACCATTCTTACAGTAACTGCTAAACCACCTTCTGAAGTTTCTTTGTAGTTTTTGTTCATGTCTTTTGCAGTTTCCCACATGGTGTCAATTACTTTATCTAAATGCACCAAAGATTCTTTAGGATTGGTTTCTAACGCGATTTCTGCTGCGTGAATTGCTTTAATTGCGCCCATAGAATTGCGCTCAATACAAGGCACTTGTACTAAACCTCCAATAGGATCGCAGGTTAAACCTAAATGATGTTCCATGGCAATTTCTGCTGCTGATAAACATTGAGCAGGTGTTCCACCTAACAATTCTGTTAAAGCTGCTGCTGCCATTGCAGATGAAACTCCGATTTCTGCTTGGCAACCACCCATTGCTGCAGATATTGTAGCATTTTTTTTAAAAATACTGCCAATTTCGCCAGCAACTAATAAGAATTTTTTAATGTGATTAAAATCGGCTTCATGATTTTCTATCACCAAATAATACATTAAAACTGCAGGAATCACACCTGCACTTCCATTAGTTGGTGCAGTTACAACTCTACCTAAAGCTGCATTTACTTCGTTTACAGAAAGTGCAAAACAGCTTACCCATTTTAAAATTTCTCTAAATTTTACTTCATTACTTCTTATGGCTGTAATCCATTCTTTTTGATTGGAATATGTTGCATCTTTAATCAGTTTTGTATGCGTATCAAAAGCGCGTCTTTTTACATTTAAACCTCCAGGCAATTTACCTTCTGTATGGCAACCAATGTACATACACTCTAACATGGTTTCCCAAATTCGGTTTAATTCAAAATCAATTTCATCTGCAGAACGTAATTCTAATTCGTTTTTTAGGACGATATCAGAAATTTGTAAATTCTCTTTTTCACAATATTCCTCTAACTGAATAGCTCTGTTTATTGGATAAGGAAAATTCTTTTTGTTGATTTCTATTTCTTCTTCTAAATTGTCATCTTCTTGCACAATAAAACCTCCACCAATCGAAAAATAAGTTTCGTTTGAAATTTCTTTACCATCAGCAAAACCAATAAATCGCATTCCATTGGAATGGAAAGGTAAAAAGTCTCTATTAAATGTAATGGAATTCCTTGGAAAAGCGACAATTTTGCCACCTTTAAAATAGATTTCTTGTTGTGTGTTTATTCTATCAACAATAATAGCGACATCTTCTATAGGAATATATTCAGGATCTGCTTCACTTAAACCTAATAAAATAGCAACATCTGTGGCATGTCCTTTTCCTGTTAACGATAAAGAGCCATATAAATGAATTTGAATTGTATCTAAATTTTCTAACAGATTTTCTTCTCGTAATTTTTTTACCCAAGCTTGTGCAGCTCTCCAAGGACCTAATGTGTGTGAACTTGATGGACCAACACCAATCTTTAACATATCAAAAACACTAATAAATTGCGACATCCGTAAAAATGTTTAAAAATTATGCTGTAAATGTAAAAAATCCAACTCAATGAGTTAGATTTTTTTGTAATTATTAAAATGTAGTTTCAAACTACATTCCGTAAACATCTTGCTTATTAAAATGTTCTGCCAACATATAATATACAACCGCTCTATATTTTTTTCTTTCAGATTTTCCAATTTTTTCTACAACTGCATTAATTGCTTCATCTAATTTTGGAGCATCAGCCAAGCCTAATTTTTTGATTAAAAAGTTATTTTTTACAGTGGCTAATTCTTTAGCATCAGAGCCAGAAACTGTTTCAGCATCTGCTTTATAAATAGAAGGTCCTAAACCTTTTGTAACAGCAGCTAATAAATCTGCATTGTATTTTAGACCTTTATCGTCCATAAACTTAGAATACGTTGCTACTTTTTCGTCAAATTTACTCATGATTTCGTGTTTAATTTATTTAATAATTGTTTGATTGTTAAAGAACAATCCAAATATAAGAAAATAAAAATGGTTTTCTATATTTATGATTCTTCTACTTATTAGATACATTTTGTGTCAACTTGTCACATCAATTTTAAAAAAACTTTTATAAAACTGACATTTTCTTGCTAAAAACCAGTTGGCATACAGTTTGACTATTGGTAATTGTAAATTGAAAAAAACGAATTTTAAATTATAAAATTAATAGTATGAGTAAAATAATAGGAATAGATTTAGGAACTACCAACTCTTGTGTTTCTGTAATGGAAGGTAATGAGCCAGTTGTAATCCCTAATGCTGAAGGAAAAAGAACAACACCATCTATAGTAGCATTTGTAGAAGGTGGAGAACGTAAAATTGGTGACCCTGCAAAAAGACAAGCAGTAACAAACCCAACAAAAACAGTTTCTTCTATAAAACGTTTTATGGGAAACAAATTCTCTGAATCTTCTAGCGAAGTAAAGAGAGTTCCTTATAAAGTTGTAAAAGGAGATAATGACACACCAAGAGTAGATATTGATGGTCGTTTATATACGCCACAAGAAATTTCTGCAATGGTTTTACAGAAAATGAAGAAAACTGCTGAAGATTATTTAGGAGCAGATGTTACTGAAGCTGTAATTACTGTGCCTGCATATTTTAATGATGCACAAAGACAAGCTACAAAAGAAGCTGGTGAAATTGCTGGTTTAAAAGTTAGAAGAATTATTAACGAACCAACTGCTGCTGCTTTAGCTTATGGTTTAGATAAATCTCATGATGATAAAAAAATAGTTGTTTTTGATTTTGGTGGTGGAACACATGATGTATCTATCTTAGAATTAGGAGATGGTGTATTTGAAGTTTTAGCAACAGATGGAGACACACATTTAGGTGGTGATGACGTTGATGCAAAAATTATTGATTGGTTAGCTGCAGAATTTAAAGCTGATGAAAACATGGATTTAACAACAGATCCAATGGCTTTACAACGTTTAAAAGAAGCTGCTGAAAAAGCGAAGATTGAATTATCTTCTTCTGCTTCAACAGAAATTAACTTGCCATATATTACTGCAACTGCTTCTGGACCAAAACACTTGGTTAGAACATTGTCTAGAGCTAAATTTGAGCAATTAATTGACGATTTAGTAAAAAGAACAATCGAACCTTGTGAAACT